>CAXGRO010000077.1:0-13737 GCA_964012055.1 uncultured bacterium | reverse complement strand
CGCGAGGTGACCTGGCCGATGCGTTTGATGCCGCCGATGATCACCACCGCCACCGATATGGCGAAGAGAATGCCCATGAGCCAATTGTAGGTTTCAAAAAACGGCGAGACGGTGGAGAGGATTTCCAGGGTTTGATTGGCCTGAAACATATTGCCGCCGCCCAGGCTGCCGCCGACGGTGAGGAAGGCGAAGATGACGGCCAGGGTGCGGCCGAATTCCTTCAAACCTTTGGTTTCGAGGCCGTGTTCTAGGTAGTACATGGGGCCGCCGGAAATGTGGCCGTCGGGGTGCACTCTGCGGTACATGACGGCCAGGGTGCAGGAGGCCAGTTTGGAGGCCATGCCGAAGAAGGCGGTGACCACCATCCAGAAAATGGCGCCGGGGCCGCCCAGGCTTACGGCGATGGCGACACCGGCTATATTGCCCAAGCCCACGGTGGCCGAGAGGGCGCTGGTGAGCGCCTGGAAGTGGGATATTTCGCCGGGGTCGTCCGGGTTGTCGTAGCGGCCGCGGATGACGTCGATGGAGTGTTTGATGCCGCGCAGGGAGATCCAACCGAAGTAGAAGCTGTAGTAAATGCCGCCGCAGAGCAAAAACGCCACGATGAGCGGAATGCCGGTGCCAAAGTCGGCAAAGAGCACGATGGCCAAGACGTTGACGATGTCGCCAAATAAGATGTCCAGCGCTTCTAAGCGCGCCTGGATGCCGTCGTTGTCTAGTGATTCCTGGGCCAAAAGTGGCGCCAGGGAGGCCAGGACCAGGGTGGAGGCGGCAGCGAGTATGCGGGCGGTGCGTGGCATGGGTATTTCTCTCCTTGGGAAGCGGCAGCGCGGTTGCGAGTGCACTCGGGAGAGCTAACCGTTAGTTCAGCTCTCTTCCTCGTCTTTGCGCAAGTGTTGTTGCAGTTGTTTTAATTTGTCCTCGTCCATTTGGCGGGCGTTGTCGGCGCCGGGGAAGAGGCCCTCTTCCACCTCGCGACAGTAGGTGCGGAAGATGTTCTCCAGATCCTGGTGCAGGGAAGCGTAGGCTTTGGCCAAAATGGGCACCTCGGGGTTGAGGCCAATGAGGTCGTTGACGATGAGCACCTGGCCGTCGCAGTAGCGACCCGAGCCGATGCCGATGACAGGTATGGCGAGGCGTCCGCTGACGGCCTGGGCGGTTTCTTCGGTGACCTGCTCCAACACCAGGCCAAAGGCACCGGCGTCTTCGAGTCGGCGCGCCTGGTCGAGAATGTCCTGGGCGCCGCGCGGTCCCTTGCCGTGGAATTTGGGCACGGTGCCGCGCTCTTTGCTGTAGAGGTAGTGCTCGCGCGTTTTGGATTGGGGGGTGAAGCCGAGGTGGCCCATGGCGGGGATGCCGGCCCTAACGATGGCTTCCAATTGGGGCAGGATGCGCTCGCCGCCTTCCAGCTTGACGCCTTCGGCGCCGGCCTCCTGCACCAGGCGCCCGGCGTTGAGCAGCGCGGTTTCGGCGGAGGGCTGGTAGGACATAAAGGGCATGTCGACCAGGAAAAAGGCGTGCTCGACGGCGCAGCGCACGGCGCGGGCGTGGTGTAAGATGTCGGCCATGGTCACTTGCTGGGCGCTGCTGTAGCCCAGCGCGTTGACGCCAACGGAGTCGCCGACAAAGACGATGTCGACGCCGGCTTGGTCTTGGAGCCGGGCGATGGGGTAGTCGTAGGCCGTCAGCATGCTTATTTTGCGGCCTTCGGCTTTTTTGGCGCTCAGGTGGGAAACGGTGATTTTGTCTGGGGTCTGGCGCTCGGGCATATTAACTTAATACGAGTAGTTGGGCCCATTGGGTTTGCAAGGGTAAATGGGCATTTGCCTGTAACGCGGAATGGGGGAACCTCTCGCTCATTCCGCTTGGCGATCGTTTATTTTGTGTCATGGTGTTTGAGTTCCAGTTTGGATACTAATTCATATATAGATAGTGTATGGCGGGAGGGCAAGCAAGTGGGGGATGGGGATTATGGTGTCTATTTATATAGTGCAGTTAACGGGGTGTGGTGGAAGGTATGAGTGGGGTATTTAGATGGTTGGACAGGTTTAGGTTTGATGAGACAGGCGGAGTACTGTGGCAGGTAAATGGGATTTTGTTGAAGAGATACTAGAGAAACGCCAGAGGGAAAATCAGCTGCGGGAGTTGCGGGAATTTGTGCCTGGGGATGGGGTGGAAGTGTGTGTGGGTGGGCGTTCTCTGGTCAGTTTTAGTTCCAATGATTATCTGGGGTTGGCGCGCCATTCGCTGGTGGTGCAGCGGGCGGGGGAATTTTTGCGGGACTATGGAGCGGGGGCTACGGCGTCGCGGTTGATATGTGGGACACATCCCGGGTTTGGGCGGGTGGAGGAACGCCTGGCACAGCTGAAGGGAGTGGAAAAGGCGCTGGTTTTTAACTCTGGGTATCAGGTCAATGCCTCTCTGGTGGGCACGCTGGTCGATCGCCGTTCGCTGGTGTTGATCGATCGCCTCAGCCACAGCAGTTTGGTCCAGGGAGCCGGCGGCAGCCGCGCCAAGGTACGGCGTTTTCGCCACAACGATATGGGGCATTTGCGCCAATTGTTGCAGGAGAGTCGGGAGGGGGGATATAATCGCACGCTGATCGCTACGGAATCGGTGTTTAGCATGGACGGGGATTGTAGCGACATAGATATGCTGGTACAGTTGGCGCGGGAGTTTGGGGCGTTGTTGCTGGTGGACGAGGCGCATGCCACCGGTGTGGTGGGCACGCAGGGTATGGGGTTGACCTGTGGTAAAGGGGTGGATATGGTCATGGGTACTTTTAGCAAGGCGTGCGGGGTTTTTGGGGCGTACGTGGCCTGTGGGGAAAGGCTGTGGCAATACATCGTCAATTGTTGTCCCGGCTTTATCTATTCTACGGCGTTGCCGCCGGCGGTGATGGGGGCGGTGGATGCGGCGCTGGAGTTGATCCCACAGCTGCAGGAGGAAAGGGAAGAATTGCACCGCAAGGCTGAATTTGTGCGCTGTCGGCTCGCCGAACTGGGCTGGGGGACGGGAAATTCGACGAGCCAAATTGTGCCCGTTGAAGTGGGGGAAGAGGGCGAGGCGCTGGCCCTGGCCGGGTGGTTGGAGGAGCGCGGCGTGCTGGCCGTGGCCATCCGCCCGCCGACGGTGCCGCGGGGGCAGTCGCGCTTGCGTCTGGCGATTTCTGCGTTGCACACGTGGGAACAGGTGGAGCAGTTGGTGGACCTTTTGCGGCAATGGCGCGGGCGCGGTGATTGACGTGATTTTGCAGCACGGGTGGGCGTGGGACGCCGGCGCTTGGGCGGGGTGGGGCGTCGCGGCGGGTGAGCGGGCGCAGGTGTGGGCGCTGGAAAGGGGGTATTTTGGCCGGCCGGCATTGGGGTGGTGGGACATGGAGCAGGAAATGCGCGGCCAGATTGTGGTGGCCCATTCGCTGGGGTTGCACATTTTGCCACAGGCCTGTTTGGAACGGGCGAAACTGCTGGTGATTTTGGGGGGGTTCCAGTGCTTTCATCCAGACGAAGGGCCGGCGGCCAGAAGGTCGCGACGGGTGGTAGAGCGGATGTTGGAGCGCTTGCCGGTCGAGCCCCGGGGGCTCGTCGGCGATTTTTATGCGCAGTGTTTTGCTCCCAATGAGAACGGGTTGGAGGCGGGGGAGACGATAAATGTCGAGTTGCTCGAACGAGATTTAAACCAATTGCATAGCGGTGAACTGGATTTGGAAATTTTGCGGCGGGTACCGCAGGTGATGCTCTTGCACGGTGGGGAAGATCGCATTGTGCCGTTGGAGCGCGCCGAACACTTGCACGGTCAATTGCCCTCCAGTCAACTGACCGTGTTTGCCGATGCCGGGCACGCCTTGCCTTTTACGCATGCGCGGGCGTGCTGGGAGGTGGTGGAGCAGGTGTGGCGACAGAGGGGCGATGATGACTGACGCTGCGGCTGGACTCGCTATGACTTCCACTTTACCTCCTCGGCTCTTTATTACCGGTACAGATACCGACGTTGGCAAGACGGTTGTGGCGGCCATTTTGACGCTGGGGATGGGGGCGGTGTATTGGAAACCGGTGCAGAGTGGAACGCAAGATGCGACCGACACCGAGTGGGTGCGCCGGACCACCGAGCTGGGGGACGAGTGTTTTATCGAGGAGGCGTACAAGCTGGCACGGCCGCTTTCCCCCCACGCTGCGGCGGCGCTGGAGGGGGTGGAGATCGAGTTGGGGCGTTTTCAGCTCCCTACGCGGGAACAAGCGCCGCGCCTGGTGGTGGAGGGGGCCGGGGGGATTTTGGTGCCGCTTGACGAGCGGCACACCATGCTGGACCTCATGCAGCGTTTTGAGCTGCCCGTTTTGCTGGTGGCGCGCAGCACATTGGGGACCATAAATCACACGCTTTTGAGTTTAGATCAATTGCGGCAGCGCGGTTTATCGGTGGCGGGCGTGGTGATGAATGGACCGAAGAATCCGTCCAATAGGGAAGCTATAGAACACTATGGCCAGGTGGCGGTGGTGGCCGAAGTGGAGACGCTGGAGGATTTGAGTGCCGCAAGTTTGTCGCAGGCCTATAAGCGCTGTTTCGCAAATTCGGTAGTACTGTCGGCCGAACGACAGGAAGCGGCGCTTGGCGAGGAGGCGCGCAACACGTCGCACGTGTGGATGCCGTACACGCAGATGAAGACGACGCCCACTCCTCCAAGGGTGCGCAGCGGCCGGGGTGCTTTGTTAGAGTTGGAGGATGGCAGGCAGGTGTTGGATTGCATCTCCAGCTGGTGGGTGACCTTGCACGGGCACGCGCAGGTGGACATTGCCGCAGCCATCGCCGCGCAAGCGCGGCAATTGGAGCAGGTTATTGCGGCTGGTTTTACGCACGAGCCGGCCGAGGAGTTGGCACGGCGACTGGTGCAGAAATTGCCCGACTCGCTGCGCTGGATTTTTTATTCGGACAACGGCTCCACGGCGGTTGAAGTGGCGCTGAAGATGGCGTTTCAATTTTGGCAGAATCGCGGCGTGGGGACGCGCCGGCGCTTTCTGGGTTTTGCGGGAGCGTATCACGGCGACACGCTGGGGGCCATGTCGGTGGGCGCCCGCTCGCTCTTTACTGCGCCCTTTGGCGAGTTACTTTTTGAGGCAGATACGGTTCCCTTTCCTGCGGCGTACAGCGGAGGGCCGGTGGAGGTAGAAGAGGCTAGGGCGCTAGAAGGCCTGGAGGCACTGCTCGAGCGCGATCCGGAGGGATACGCGGCAATGATTTTGGAACCGCTGGTCCAGGGGGCCGGGGGCATGCGCATGTGCCGGCCGCAATTTTTGCGGCAGTTGGAGGCGCTTTTGCGGCGCCACCAGGTCCTGGTTATCTACGACGAGGTGCTGACGGGGTTTGGGCGCATCGGGGAGTGGTTCGCCTGCAGCAAAGCAGGCACGGCGCCTGACATCGTTTGCCTGGCCAAGGGACTCACCGGTGGTTTTATGCCGCTGGCGGCTACGGCGTGCAGCGAGCAAATCTACGCCGCGTTCTACAGTGACGACCCGGGCAAGACGCTCTACCACGGCCATTCCTACAGCGCCAATTCGTTGGGCTGTGCGGCGGCGTTGGCCTCGCTGGACTTACTGGAACGCGGCGAAGAGTGCTTTCGCCGCATGGAGGGGTGGCACCGGGAGGAATTTGCCAAGCTGAAAGAGTATTCGCGCTTAGGGCGGCTGCGGGCGTGCGGCACTATAGCTGCAATGGATGTAGTGGTGGAAGGTGATGAGGGGTATTTGCACGGCGTGGGGCCGGTTTTGCGGGAGCGCTTTTTGGAACGGGGATTTCTGCTGCGGCCCCTGGGCAATGTGATCTATGTGATACCGCCCTATTGCATCGAGCGCCAACAACTCGGGTCGATTTACGACTGCATTGGCGAGGTGGTGGAAGAGCTGTGAGCGCCCACTGTTTTTGGGGTGTCCTCGGTGACTTGGGCTGGCCGCGGGCGCAGGTCGAGCTGGCGCAGCAGAGCTGCGTCGGCGTCGGCACCCGGGTGCGGGGTGGTGAGCAATTGGTCGCCGGAGAAGATGGAATTGGCGCCGGCCATAAAACACAGGGCTTGCTCGCTGGGCGAGAGCTGGTCGCGGCCGGCCGCCAGCCGCACCATAGATTGGGGCATGAGGATGCGGGCGGTGGCAATGGCGCGTACCATTTCCCAGGCGGAGACGCGCTCCTGCTCGGCCAGGGGTGTGCCGGCGATGGGCACCAGGGCGTTGATGGGCACCGAGTCGGGCGGCTCGGGCAGGTTGGCCAGGGTGTGCAAGAGGTCGATGCGATCCGCTTCGCCCTCCCCCAGGCCCAGAATGCCGCCGCAGCAGACCGAGATGCCGGCGCGGCTCACGTTTTCGATGGTGCGCAGGCGGTCGGCGTAGGTGCGGGTGCTGACGATATCGGCGTAGTGCTTTTCGCCGGTGTCGAGGTTGTGGTTGTAGGAGTGGAGGCCGGCGTCTTTGAGCTGGGTGGCCTGTTCGGGGCTGAGCATGCCTAGGGTGCAGCACACTTCCAGGCCCATAGCGGCAATGCGCCGCACCATGTCTAGCACCTGGTCGAATTCGGCGCCGTCGCGCACCTCGCGCCAGGCCGCCCCCATGCAAAAGCGGGTGCTGCCGCTGTCTTTGGCACGCTGCGCCGCCGCCACGGCGGCTTCTACGTCGACCAGCGCCTGGCGCTGTAGGCCGGTGTTGAAGTGGGCCGATTGGGCACAGTAGGCGCAGTCCTCCGGGCAACCGCCGGTTTTGATGGAGAGCAGGGTGCACACCTGCACTTCACCGGGATCGTGGTGCTGGCGGTGTACGGTGGCCGCCTGGTAGATCAGGTCCAGGACGGGGTGGCCGTAGATTTCTGCGACGGCTTCTCGGGTCCACGTTTCGCTCATGAGTATACCTACTGGTTGCGACAAAAGACTTTCTTAGCGTTTAATTAGATTCTAAAACAAGGGAATTAGGCGGAGAAAATCAACTCGTTGTGCCCCCCAAGGGGGCAAACGGCGCGGCGCCAGTCGCCCATTGTCAATTGTCATTTTTTTTCCACGAAATTCTGGCGGATATTTATAATGGTCTTATATTTGGGTTGCTTTGCTTGTTGCGCTTAGCGGCTCCAAACGGTTGTAAAGCCTGCCGCATGGCTTGACATCAGAGAAAAACAGAATAAAATAGAGGATTGTTCCTACTAGCAATACTGCGGACACTTTTTCGATTTTGAGCGGATTTTTGTAAGGCTGAAATTAGTAAGTGATTATTTATCAACAAGTTACAAATTTCAATATCTATTTGTCTAAGCCTTTACTTATCTATGACTTACAAAAACTGTCCACAGTATTGTACTAGAATATTTGCATTTTTAGAGAGGCGTGCGTGGCGATAAATGGTTGAGCGGATAAAAATTAAGAAAGGTCTGGACCTGCCCATTGCGGGGGCTCCTGAGCAGACCATTAGCGACGGGCCCGCGGTTGGTCAGGTGGCGGTCGTGGGGCCCGATTACCATCAGATGCGTCCCACCATGATGGTCCAGGAGGGCGATGCGGTTAAGCTGGGCCAGGTGCTCTTTGAGGACAAGAAAAATCCCGGCGTCGTCTACACTGCGCCCGGCGCCGGCACGGTGGCTGCCATCAACCGCGGTGCCAAGCGCGCCCTGCAGTCGGTGGTGATCGAGCTGAGCGGCAGCGATGAAGATGCGTTTGAAGTGCACGCCAATTTGGCGGATTTGTCGCGCGAGCAGGTGCGTGACGCGCTGGTGGCCGCGGGATTGTGGCCGGCCTTGCGCACCCGGCCCTACAGCAAAGTGCCCGAGATCGACAGCGCGCCGCATTCGCTCTTTGTCACAGCCATCGACACCAACCCGCTGGCCGCCGATCCCCGCGTGGTTTTAAACGCCCACCAGGAAGATTTTAACAAGGGCCTCACGGCGCTGGCCAAGCTGACCGACGGCGACGTTTTTGTGTGCCAGGCGGTGGGCGGCAGTGCCCTGGCCGGTAACGGCAAAGTGCAAACCGCCGAGTTCGGCGGCCCGCACCCGGCCGGTTTGGTCGGTACCCACATCCACTTTCTCGATCCGGTGGGGGCGGACAAAACCGTGTGGTATATCAACTATCAAGACGTTATTGCCGTGGGCAAATTGCTTAGCACCGGCAAATTGTGGGTAGAGCGGGTGGTGGCATTGGGTGGGCCGGCGGTGAATAAACCGCGCCTGCTGCGCACCCGCCTGGGCGCCCGCATCAGCGATTTGCTGGCGGGGGAAACGGCGGAGGGCGAAAAACGCGTCATTTCGGGGTCTGTGTTGTCGGGTCGCGCCGCCGCAGGTCCCTTTGATTTTTTGGGCCGCTACCACCTGCAGATATCCGTATTGGCCGAAGGCCGGGAGCGCGAATTTTTGGGGTGGCAGAAACCGGGTTTTGACAAATTTTCTATCAAGAACGTTTTTGCCGCCAAACTGTCGCCTGGCAAACTGTTTAACTTCACCACCTCCACCGAGGGCAGCGAGCGGGCCATGGTGCCCATTGGCTCGTACGAGAGCGTTATGCCGCTGGACATTCTGCCCACGTTTTTGCTGCGCGCCCTAATTGTCGGCGACACCGACCAGGCGCAGGCGCTGGGCTGTTTGGAATTGGACGAAGAAGATTTGGGTCTGTGCACCTTTGTTTGTCCGGGCAAGTACGAGTACGCGCCCATGCTGCGCCACAACCTCGAAAGAATTGAGAAAGAAGGATAGATGAAGTTTTTGAGAGACCTGCTCGACCAGGTCGAGCCGCATTTTCAAAAAGGGGGCGCCCTTGAAAAGATGTATCCGGCGTACGAAGCGCTAGATACATTTATTTATACGCCCGGCCAAGTCAACGAGGGGCCCACCCACGTGCGCGACGGCATCGATCTCAAGCGCACTATGATCACCGTGGTGGTGGCCCTTATTCCCTGCATCCTCATGGCCATGTGGAACACCGGCTACCAGGCCAATCTAGTCTTGGCGAAAATGGGGCTGGAGTCGGCCGGCGGCTGGCGCGGCGGCATCATCGACGCGTTGGAAATTGGCTACAATCCCAGCAGCGTATTTGCCAATTTTTTCCACGGGGCGCTGTATTTTCTGCCGGTGTTTCTGGTTTGCAACATCGTCGGCGGCACCTGTGAAGCGATTTTTTCCATCGTGCGTAAACACGAGATCAACGAGGGCTTTTTGGTCACGGGCATGCTGTTCCCGCTCACCTTGCCGCCCACCATCCCGCTGTGGCAGGTGGCCGTGGGCATCGCCTTTGGCGTGATCATTGGCAAGGAAGTATTTGGCGGCACCGGCAAAAACTTCCTCAACCCGGCCTTGACGGCGCGCGCCTTTCTCTATTTTGCCTACCCGGCCGAGATCACCGGCGACGCCATTTGGACGGCGGTGGACGGCTTTACCGCGGCGACGCCGCTGGGTCTGGTGGCGGCCGATGGCATGGCGGCGTTTGCTGGCACCATGACCATGACCCAGGCTTTTATCGGCGCCATCCCGGGCTCCATGGGCGAGACCTCAGCGCTAGCCTGTTTGATCGGCGCTTTTATTCTCATCGCTTCGGGAGTGGGATCGTGGCGCATCATGTTGAGCATGGTGATTGGCACGGTGGCCACGGCGGCGCTCCTGCACGCCATTGGCAGCGACACCAACCCGATGTTCCAGATGAACCCGCTGTGGCATTTGGTGCTGGGCGGTTTTGCTTTTGGCACGGTGTACATGGCCACCGACCCGGTGTCGGCGTGCATGACCAATACCGGCCGGTGGTTTTACGGTTTATTGATCGGCTTTATGACCATTCTCATCCGCGTGATCAACCCGGCCTTTCCCGAAGGCGTGATGCTGGCCATTCTATTTGGCAACGTCTTCGCTCCGGTGATTGACCACGTGGTGATACAGGCCAATATCAAGCGGCGCGTGTTGCGTACCGCCGGTTAAGGCACATAATAATGTTATATAACAGCAAGGTGTAGCAAAGTGGGTAAAGACAGCATTGGCAAAACCATTTTCGTAGCCCTGGCGCTGTGCATTGTCTGTTCGGTCTTGGTCTCCACGGCCGCGGTCAATCTCAGGCCCACGCAAAACGTCAATAAGGCGCTCGACAAGAAGCGCAATATTTTGCAGGCGGCCGGGCTGATGAAAACGGGCGCAGCGATGGACGCGGGCACCATAGACGCGCTCTACCAGAATATCGAAGCGAAAGTGATCGACATCGCCAGCGGCGAATACGTCGACGTAAACGCTACGGCGTACGACCAGCGCCGCGCCGCCAAAGACCCGGCGACCAGCGTGGCGGTGGCCGCCGACAAAGACATCGCCAGCATCAAGCGCCAGGCCAAACAGGCGTCGGTGTATTTGGTGCGCCAAAAGGGCAAGATAAAGAAAGTTATTTTGCCGCTGCACGGTTTGGGGCTGTGGTCGACGCTCTACGGATTTATTGCCCTGGACGCCAAAAATTTGTCCACCATCAAAGGCCTGGTTTATTACGAACACGCCGAAACGCCCGGCTTGGGCGGCGAGGTCGACAATCCGACCTGGAAGGCCCTGTGGAACGGCAAGGAAGCCTTTAACGAAAAGGGCGAAGTGCAAATTGAAGTTTTAAAGGGCAAGGTCGATCCTTCCCGGGCCGGGGCCAAATACCAGGCCGACGGTCTTTCGGGCGCCACCATCACGTCGCGCGGCGTCAGCAATATGCTGCAATACTGGCTGGGGGATGCCGGTTTTGGTCCCTATTTGGCCAAGCTGAAAGAGAGAGGTGTTTAAATGGCAGATAGTTCCCGCGATGTTTTCTTCGCACCCTTCTTTAACAACAATCCCATCGCCCTGCAGATTTTGGGCATTTGTTCGGCGCTGGCGGTGACCAGCAAGTTGGAGACGGCCGTGACGATGTGTCTGGCGGTCATTTTTGTGCTGGCCTGTTCCAACACGGCGGTGAGTCTCATACGCAACCACGTGCCCAACAATATTCGCATCATCGTACAGATGACCATTATCGCGTCTCTGGTCATTATCGTCGATCAATTTCTCAAGGCCTTCGCCTTTGAAATTAGCAAGCAGCTCTCCGTTTTTGTCGGCCTGATCATCACCAATTGTATTATCATGGGCCGCGCCGAGGCCTTCGCCATGCAGAACGGCCCGTTCCAGAGTTTCCTCGACGGGGTGGGCAACGCGCTGGGCTACAGCATCATCTTGCTGGTGGTGGGGGTGGTGCGCGAATTGTTTGGTTCGGGGTCGCTGTTTGGCGTGGAGATTTTCCCGCTGACCGGCGTTGGCGGCTGGTACGCGCCCAACGGTTTAATGTTGCTACCGCCCAGTGCCTTCTTCATCATCGGCATCTTTATCTGGGTCCTGCGCGCCTTTAAAACGGACCAGGTAGAGGAGGAGACGTATTAAGATGTTTGAAGCGCATCTGAGCATTTTTATGAAATCGGTGTTTGTCGAGAACATGGCTCTGGCCTTCTTCTTGGGCATGTGCACCTTTTTGGCCGTGTCGAAGAAAGTGGGCACGGCTTTTGGTTTGGGGCTGGCCGTCATCGCGGTGCAGACGATTACGGTGCCCATCAATAACCTGGTTTACAAGAACCTGTTGCAGGAGGGGGCACTGTCGTGGGCTGGGCTGAGCCAGGTCGATCTGACCTTTGTCGGTTTGATCAGCTACATCGGCGTGATCGCCGCCATGGTGCAGATCTTGGAGATGTTCCTCGACAAATTTGTGCCGGCGCTGTACAATGCGCTGGGCATCTTCCTGCCGCTCATCACGGTCAATTGCGCCATTTTGGGCGGTTCGCTTTTTATGGTGGAGCGCGACTACAGCTTTGCCGAGAGCGTGACCTTTGGTTTCGGCTCGGGCTTTGGCTGGGCCCTGGCCATTGTGGCGCTGGCCGGTTTGCGCGAAAAAATGAAGTACAGCGATGTGCCGCCCGGCCTGCGCGGTTTGGGCATTACGTTTATTACCGTGGGCTTAATGGCCCTGGCTTTCATGTCGTTTTCCGGCATTCAACTCTAAGCGGCAAAAACCGAACGAGTAGAGAGAAGGTATTATGTTCGTTGAGATTTCTGCGGGCGTTGGCATGTTCACCGTAGTGGTTCTGGTACTGGTACTCGTCATTCTCTTCGCCCGCTCCAAGCTGGTGGCCAGCGGCAACGTCAATATTTTAATCAACGACGATCCCGACAAAGCGCTGTCGGTGGCAGGTGGCGGCAAGTTGCTCAACGTGCTGGCCGACAATAAGATTTTTGTCTCTTCGGCCTGCGGCGGCGGCGGCACCTGCGCCCAATGCCGCGTGAAAGTGTTTGAGGGCGGCGGCGATATCTTGGCCACCGAGCTCAACCACATCACCAAGCGCGAGGCGCAGGAGGGCGAGCGCCTCTCCTGCCAGGTCAGCGTCAAGCAAGACATGAAGATTGAGGTGCCGGCCGAGGTCTTTTCGGTGAAGAAGTGGGAGTGCGAGGTGGTGTCGAACGACAACGTCGCCACTTTTATTAAAGAATTGGTGCTCAAGCTGCCCGAAGGCGAGATCCTCGACTTTGAGTCGGGCGGTTTTATTCAGATTGAGGTGCCGCCCTTTGAGTGCAGTTTTAGCACGTTTGACGTGGACGAGCGCTTTCACGAAGACTGGGACCGCTTTAGGGTGTGGGATTTGAAGACGGTGAACACGGAGACGGTGTTCAGGGCCTATTCGATGGCTAACCACCCGGCCGAAGGCAATATTGTGATGCTCAATATTCGCATTGCGACGCCGCCGCCCGACCGCGAGAAGGGTGGCTGGATGAATGTGAATCCGGGCATTGTTTCTTCTTATGTGTTCGATTTAAAGCCGGGGGATAAGGCGACGATTTCGGGGCCTTTTGGCGAGTTCTTTATTCAGGACACCGACCGTGAGATGGTTTACATTGGCGGTGGCGCCGGCATGGCGCCGTTGCGCTCGCATCTCTTCCATCTTTTCCACACGCTGAAGACGGGTCGCAAGGTGTCGTATTGGTACGGGGCGAGAAATCCCAACGAAGTGTTCTACGAGGACCACTTCCGCGATATCGAAGAGAAATTTCCCAACTTCTCTTTCCACATCGCCATGTCGGAGCCGCGCGACGAGGACAATTGGACGGGGTATAGGGGGTTTATTCACCAGGTAGTTATGGAGAATTATCTGGCGGACCATCCGGCGCCCGAGGATATTGAGTACTACCTTTGTGGCCCGCCGCTGATGTTGCAGGCGGTGCTGCAGATGCTCGACGATTTGGGGGTGGAGGAGGAGATGATTCGCTTTGACGACTTTGGCAGTTAGGTTTTATTAGCAAGGCAGGTGCAGTATGGAAGTTATGATTCCGGCGTTTGTGGTTTTTGGCGTGGTGATGGTGGGCATGGCGGTGGGGGTGATTTTTAGCAATCGGCGCATTAAGGGGTCGTGCGGCGGGTTGAATGCCATGCAGGATGATTTTGGGCGGCCGATGTGTGAGTGTGGGGCGCCGCCCGGGTCGTGTGGGGCGGAGGATGAGAAGCTTGAAGAGGAGGCGGTGGGGGCTCGGTAGATAGTAGAGATTATCGTTTTTTAATTTGGCGCCGTAGTAATGGTGGCGGGGTTGTCCGCTGATTCACTGCGGCGCTGTTTTTATGTGATTTTGTGATTGCCCGTTTGCCGTTTTGGTGGATGGGTTTTGTTTTTGTTGGATTGAAGATAGGGGGGGACGGGGGCTTGCTTGCTGGCGCAGGTGGGTGGGGAGCCTGCCTCTGGTGCTTTGTGAGTCCCTCGGGGG
>CAXGRO010000076.1:0-13795 GCA_964012055.1 uncultured bacterium | reverse complement strand
ACCTATAAGAATCCTCTTCTGCCTCTTCCTCGGTCAGGACGATGCGTCCAGTGGCATAGTCGGAAAGTGCGGTGGCCGTGGGATTGACGCTTTCATCGATTTCGGCTTCGGCATTTTCTACCGTTTGCTCGGTGTTGAGTTGGCGGGCGCGCTGGGAAAGGGCGCGGCAAGCAGCATAGGGGTTCACCGTCGTTTCCAGTTTAAAATCTACGTTTCTGTCAAACATTAGTCTAGGCATGTATACCTCCTGTGGCACAAAGGTGAAAGTGGGACTTGCCGGTATGTTGTTGAGGAACCAACCCCTTTCAAAACTTAGGTGCCAGTTCGCTAATGAGCAAGATTCGCGCCATGCGTCCGCTCGCCGGCGAGAATCTTAAAAGTGAGATGATTTTGCGCTGGGGGCAGTGGACAGACATAGGCCGGTTCGTATGCACAATAAGGATTATAAGCTTTATTAAAATCAAGTATATATGTTAAGTTGTCAAGGCGGGATAAGGCGGCGTAGCGGCCGCCGCTATAGGTGGATTGGCCGTTGGTGGCATCTTTGAACATGATGAGCAATTCGTTGTTTTCGAGGCTGCGATGTACCTCCAACCAGAAGGGTTTTCCCTCCAGTTGGGCGACAAAGCGGCCAAATCTTTCCATTGTTGTGAACGTGCCGTCGGAGGTGGCCACCTGAATGCGCTGGCGCCGGCCGTAAACGTGCAGCTCGCCGGTCAGGTGATAGCGCAAATCGATGGGAAAGTAATCGAGGCCGGTAAAATCGCTGCGTTGGGATGCCGGAAGGGGCGAGTCATCGCCGTAGCGCAGCAAGCTGTCTTTGGCGGCGCGCACAGCCTGAATTCGGGCGACAACGTCGGCGGTTGTTTGCTCGGCAGCGAATGTGTCGCAGGGGAAAAGTAGATACAAGATTAGAATGGACCCGTACTTGAACAAGATTCCTCTCCAGGTTGACACTCGGGGCGCGGCGAATGTATTGTTCTGACCGCCGATAAATTGGCCGAGTTAAACAGAAGAGGAAAATCGCGCCGAGCGCGCGAAAAAGCAATAGGAGGTAAAACAATGTTGCTCAAAGATCGCGTCGCCATAGTCACCGGGGGTAGTTCGGGCATTGGGCGGGGCGTTTGCCTGGAGTTCTCCCGCGAAGGCGCCAATGTGGTAGTGGCGGACGTGCAGGAAGAGCCCAAGCGCGGCAAATACCACGATCAGGACGTGCACACCACCACGGTAGAGGAAGTCGAGAAGCTGGGAGCGGAGGGGTTTTTTGTGCAGGCAGACATGGGGGACGAACGGGAGGTGGCGAATTTGGTAGAAAGCGCCGTGGAGCGCTTTGGCAGCCTTGATATTTTGGTCAACAACGCCGGCATCTACGTGCCGGGCGGCAGCCAGGAATTGTCGGTGGCCGATTGGGATCGAATGGTGGGGGTTAATTTGCGCGGGCTGTTTTTATCGACCAAGTTCGCCGTGCCCCACTTGGGCCAGTCGGCGGCGGGTCGCATTATCAATATTGCTTCGGTGCACGCTTTTGGCGGCGGCGGCGGGCCGGCTTATGCCCCGGCCAAAGCCGGCGTGGTGAATTTGAGCCGCGATACGGCGGTGGAAGTGGCCGACCGGGGCATTACGGTCAACGCCATCTGTCCCGGTTATATCGAGACGCCGATTCAGGATTATTTAACCGAAGAGCAGATCGCTTTTGCACGCCAGCACACGCCGCTGCCGCGCTTTGGCAAGCCGCGCGATATTGGGCGCGCGTGTGTGTTTTTGGCTTCGGACGATGCGGAGTGGATTACCGGGGCGGTCCTGCCGGTGGACGGAGGGTGGTTGGCGCCGCTTTAAAGGAGGAATGATGGCATGGTTGCGGAACGGAAATTAACTAGAGAAGAAAGCGCCAGCGCCGCGGCCATCCAGCGCGCGGTCGACCAAGTGGGCGATGCCGGGGGCGGCAAAGTGGTGCTGCCGGAGATGGAATTGATTTTGGACCGGGGCATCCGGCTGCGCTCGGGGGTGGAATTGCTGGGGCAGGGTGAGAAGACGGTATTGCGCAAGGGGCCCGGCGAAGTTTATCCGCTGTCGGGTTATCACAATTACGGCATGTGCGACGTGCCGCTGGTTTCGGCCAAAGGGTTGGAGGTGGGCATGACGGTTTCGGTGCACGACGACGATACGCACGGGGGGTTTTACGAGACCTTTGCCACCATTATCTGGATAGACGGGAATTGGGTGGGGCTGGACCACGGCGTTGAGGCCGATTACACGGTCGGCGAATCGCCGTGTTTAACTACCGTCTATCCGCTGGTTTTTGCCCACCATGTAGAAGGGGCGGCACTGCGGCAAGTGCATTTGGAGGGCAATAGGGCGGCCAACGAGAAAGCGATGGGAGGGTGCCGCGGCGGCGCTGTGTATTTTGGCAATTGTCGAGATATTGAGGTAGAAGGCGTGAGTGAGAGGAATTATTTTGGCGAGGGTTTGAGCTTTCAGATGTGCCGCGACGTGCGCATCCTCGATTCTAGCTTTGCAGAAAATAGCGGCAACGGTTTGCACCCGGGGGGCGGCAGTACCAATGTCCTTTTCGAAAAGTGTCGGGGCGAGGGCAACGGGCGCAGCGGCTTTTTCTTTTGCGTCCGCGCCAACCACATTACAGTGCGCGACTGCGCTTTTAACAACAATGACACGGGCATTTCGATCGGCACGCGCGATTGCTACAACCTCATTGAAGAGTGCGCCATTGAAGGCAATAAAACCGCTGGGGTGCTGGTGCGCCACACGCCGCGGCCCACCGAAGTGCATTCCTGCGCGGTGCGCCGCTGCCGCATTGGCGGCAATGCCTGGGAGGGAGGGCAGGGGCAGATCGAAGTGGTGGCGGACGCCCACGATCTCATTTTTGCCGACAACGAGATCAGCGGCTTGCCGCAGCGCCGCGGCCCGGGCGTTTTTATCGCCGAGACGGCCGGTGCCATCTATTTGCAGGGTAACCGCTTTGCGGCTTGCGATCCCGATGTAAGCGCCGCCGCGGCCAGCCTGGCGGCGGAAATAGATATAGAGTGCGGATACGACAGCGGCGACGAAACGATCTTTCGCCACCTGCTCAGTGGTGAAATAGGCGCACGCCCGAGTTGATCATCAACATGCCGTATTCGTCGGCGGCGGCAATCACCAAATCGTCGCGCAGCGAGCCGCCGGCCTGAACGACGTATTCGACGCCGCTGCGCTGGGCCCGGTCGATATTGTCGCGGAAGGGAAAAAAGGCGTCCGAGCTGAGGGCGACGCCGTCGAGCTGGTCGATCCACTGGCGTTTTTCTGCGGCGCTCAGGCGCTGGGGTACGGTGCTGAAGTTCTGTTCCCAGGCCTGCAATTCGGCCGGCGTGGCTTCTTCCTGTAAAAATATGTCGATGGCGTTTACCTTTTCGGCGCGTTTGAGCCCCTTGCGGAATTGCAGTTGGCGCGCCTGCGGGTGCTGGCGCAAATACCAATTATCGGCCTTGGCGGCGGCCAGGCGCACGCAGTGGACGCGCGATTGTTGGCCGGCGCCGCTGCCAATGATCTGGCCGTCGCGCGCCAGGCAGACGGAGTTGGACTGAGTGTATTTGACGGCGATGGTGGCCACGGTTAAATCGCGACGGGCAGCGGCTGACAGCTCTTGGCGCTGGGTGACGACGTTGGCAAAGAACGCGTCGTCGGGCACAAACGCGTTGCATTCCTGTTCTAGGGTTATGCCAAAGAGATCGCGGCTTTCGCTGGCGGGCGGCTGGTAGTCTGGGTCGATGCGGAATACGGGGTACTTGCCTTCCTTCTTGCCTTTGAGCAGGTCCAGTGCTTCGGCGTCGTAAGCGGGGGCGATGACGCCGTCGGAGACCTCGCGCTGGATGAGGTGGGCGGTGGTCACGTCTACGGGATCGCTGAGTGCTACCCAGTCGCCAAAGGAAGCCAGGCGGTCGGCGCCGCGGGCGCGGGCGTAGGCGCCGGCCAGCGGCGATAGTTCGAGGTCGTCGACAAAGTAAGTTTGGCGCAGGGCGTCGTCGAGCGGCACGGCGACGGCGGCGCCGGCCGGGCTGACGTGTTTGAACGAGGCGGCGGCCGGCAAGTCCAAAGCCTGACGCAGTTCGCGCACCAACTGCCAGGAGTTGAGCGCGTCCATCAAATTGATGTAGCTGGGAGCGCCGTTGAGGATTTCTAACGGTAAGTCGCCGTCGCCGCGCATGTAAAAGCGCGCCGCGGCCTGGTGCGGGTTGCAGCCATAGCGCATATCGAGTTCGGTGGGCATGTCCAACTCACTATTTATAAGTCTTTTAGGTTGACAAGGTCGAAGGCGGATTTTATGTTTTGCGCTCGTCAGTCCACATAGAGTCGCAAAAATCACCCCGGCCCGCAAGGGCACGCCCCGCTACTGAGGTGAAGAAATTATGTTCGAAGGCGCTTATACGGCGTTGATCACGCCCATGAGAGAGGACGGCAGCATCGACACCGCTGGCCTGGAAAAACTCATAGGCTTTCAGATTGCCAATCGCATTACCGGCGTGTTGGCCGTGGGTACCACCGGCGAAAGTCCAACGCTGGTGTGGGAGGAGCACAACGAGGTCATCGAGCGCACCTGTAAGCAGGCCCGGGGACGCTGCACCTCCATCGCTGGCACCGGCAGCAATTCGACGCGCGAAACCCTCAACGGTACCGAGCACGCGGTACACGTGGGCGCCGACGCCATACTGCTGGTCGATCCCTATTACAACGGCCCCAGTTCGCTGGAGATCCGGCGCGAGTACGTGGAACCCGTGGCCCAGGAATTTCCCCACACCCAGATTATCCCCTATATCATTCCGGGGCGCACCGGCACCATGATGCACGTCGAAGACCTAGCCATTCTGGCGCAGCAGTACAGCAACGTTTCCAGCGTTAAGGAGGCCACCGGCGATCTAGGAAATATGGCCAAAACGCGCCGGCTCTGCGGCGCCGATTTTGCCATCCTTTCGGGCGATGACGACAAGACGGTGGCGATGATGAAGAGCGACGAAATCAAAGCGGCCGGGGTGATTTCGGTGATGTCCAATGTAGTGCCCGGTCCCATCCAGCATCTGTGCGAATTGCTCAGCGCCGGCGCTGAGGACGAGGCCGATAAACTGGCGGCCGACTTGCAGCCCTTTTTTGGCATAGTGGGGGTGGCGACCCAGGAAGATTCGCCGCACGGCACAGTTGAATGCAAGGCGCGCAACCCCCTGCCTGTCAAAACCATGATGAACCTGCTGGGCATGCCGGCCGGGCCGTGCCGGCGGCCACTGGGCAAGATGACGCGGGCCGGTTTTGAGGTGGTGCGCAATGCGGCGCGCCAGGTTTGGCAAAACGATCCAACTCTGCTGGCACCGATAGCCGAGGCCTTTGGCGCGGACATTGAAGCAAGGCTGCAGGACGATAGCCTCATAGACGAATTAATCTACCCGGCGTATTAATAAAAAAATAGGACGGTAAAAATGGCCAATGTAGTCGTCAGCGGTGTGGCCGGACGCATGGGGCAGCGCCTGGCTAATCTAACTATCGCCAGCCAAGATCTGGAATTGGTCGGCGGCACCGAACAGTCCGGTCACGATGTTATTGGCAAAGACATCGGCGAGGTGGCGGGCGGTCGCCATATGGGCGTTGCGGTGGTGGAAAATCTGGGCGACGTCCTAGATGAGGCCCAGGTGGTGACGGCCTTCACTTCGCCCGAAGCTACCCTAATCGATGCGGCTCTATGTTCCGAACGCGGCGTGGGCATGGTGGTGGGCACCACCGGTTTTAACGACGCGCAATTGGGCGAGTTTTATCGTTTGGTGGCCAACATCCCCTGCGTGTTTGCGCCCAATTTTAGTACCGCCATGAACATACTGTTCAAGTTGGTTGAGGATGCCGCCCGAATTTTGGGCGACGATTACGACGTGGAGGTGGTGGAAGCACACCACCGTCTCAAAGTGGACGCGCCCAGCGGTTCGGCCCTGCGCCTGGCCGAGGCCGCCGCCGCCGGTTTGGAGCGCAACCTCAAAGAAGTAGTGGTTCACGGCCGCCAAGGGGTAGTGGGGGCGCGCACCCACAAAGAAATAGGCATGCACTCCCTGCGCGCCGGCGACATTGCCGGCGATCACACGGTGTTGTTTGGCGCCGCCGGCGAGTACATAGAATTGCGCCACCACGCCACCAGCCGCGACGCCTTTGTGCTGGGCGCTTTGCGCGCCGTGCGCTTTGCGGCGCGGGCCGATGCCGGCTTGTACGATATGGGCGATGTATTAGGGATTAAGTGAGGCGCCGCCCTCGGGCCGAAACATGGGGCGCATCCCAGGCCGCAACATCTTAATTTTATCGCGCAGGCGGGCGGCTTCTTCAAAGTTTTCCGTCGCCACCGCCGCGGTGAGGTCGCGCTCCAACTGTTCGCGCGGCGACAGCGGGCGCTCCGCTTCCAGTTCCTCGTACCAATCGTATAGGAAGGCCAATTCGGGCAATTCTTCCTCCACGCCTTCTTCTTCCCACCCCTCAATAAAACGCTCTATGTGGTCGATGCCCCACTGCACTCGTTCGAGGGCACCGGCGTAATTTTCGGCGTTGAGCGCCAGCATGGCGTTGGAGCGCGCCTGCATCATGATGGCGTGGGGGTAGTACTGGTCAAAATACCACTTCACTTCGTCTTCGTAGGCGTGGTTTTGCACCAAATCAAAAATGCGCAGGGTGTGTTCGGTGTCGCGCACCACGCCTTCGTAGTCTTCCAGGTAGAACAGGCTGAGGTAGCGGTGGTAGTATTGCCAGGCCTCCTGAAAGAGGTCTTCGCACTCCTCTTCCTCCAGCCCCAGGCTCTCGTCTTGTTCTTTTTTGCGCCGTTCTTCCAACTGGTCCAAATAGTAATCGAGAAGGTTGGCGTGTCCGTGGGGTTGCTGGCCGTCGGGGCGCCCCTGCAGTTCTAATTGCAGGATGCCCATATCGATGCGGATTTGGATTTTGTCGGTGCCGTCTTCGCCCTTTACACGGCGGGCGGTAAATTCGTCGGGATCAAATTCCCAGTCTTGCAGCAGGTCGCCGATATCGTAGTCCATAGTCGTACCCTTTCGGCATAATGATACCTGGTGTTAGAATATACGGCAGAAAGCACCTGTGCGCTACCTGCGGCTGACCTTTATGCTGCCGTAGGCCACGCCAATGACCAGGGCTATGACAAAGCCGATAATCAGGGCGTTGGTGACGATGTCGGCGCGCGCTTCAACGCGGACGGTGATGTCCTTTTCCTGGGCCTCGATTTTTTCGTTGCCGACAAAACCCACGGCTTCAATGCGCACGTCGTATTCGCTAACGCCCAAATCTTCGGGCGGGTAGAGGGTGATGTTGACCGGTTCTTTATCGGCCGGTTCGATTTTGGGAATGGTATCGGGAGTGGCGCCGTAGGTCCAGCCCAATGGCGGGGTGAGGGCCAGATGGACGCCCTCCACGGCCAGAGTGCCGGGGTTGAGCAATTCGACGCGCACGCTAACTTCCTCGCCGATTTTGACTTCCTGGTAGCGGTTGGTGATGATGGTCTCCAACTCGCCCTGGCCGCGCGGCACTAATTCAAAGCGCTCCTTATTACCCTTGACCGTGTTGACCGCTTCTATAGATTTATTTTTGGTGCCGTATTTGTGGTTGAGATCGCCGATTTGTTTAAAGCCTTCCTGGTCGGTGATGAAGACGTAGAACTCGATGGTCTGGTCTACAAAATCGCGGCTGAGTTTTTCGGGAATTTCGAGTTCGAGTTCGAGTTGTTGGCGCGTCGATTCTTCGCTGAATTTGACCTGGGTGAGGCTGGCGTTGGTGGCCTGGTCGAGAAATTTAAAGTCGATCTGGGCCGGCAAATTGACTACGGCCAGACGGAAAGTTTTTTCATCCTCGGCTAGACGTTCGAGTATGAGGTCGTAGCGCACGCTGCTATTGAGGTCGCCTTCCTGCGAGAACTGCACCGAGTTGATGGTGGGAATGTCCTGCAGCGACTCTTTGCGCAGGACAATGTGGTGGTCTTCCTCCGCCTCCAGCCCAAAGGGGTCTTCCGCTTGGTTGGAGAGCATGTTGAGGACGACGACTGCTTCTTCGGTATCTTCGAGCAGGCGGAAGGTAAGTTGCGATTCGTCGTAGAGTTTAAGCGAGGGGATGATGGTTTCGTAGGGTTCGGCGATGAGTGTATTCTGGTCGTCCTGGATGGAGACGCGGATGTTCTGCACTTCGAGTAGGTTGCGCGCCTCATCCGGCATTTTCTGGGTTAGGGCGACGGCCTGGTTGAGATTGGAATTGTTTTTCAGGGTGATCTGAATTTCTCTATATCCCTCTTGGGTGCGGTACTTCTTGGCTTCCAAGATGGAAATGTGGGTGGCCTTGCGCAGGAAGGAAAGACGTTCTCTCTCTAGGGCGTTCTGGGCCTGGAGGAATTCGAATTCAGCCGATTTGTAGTCCCGCTGATCCTGGTTCAGTTCTTCAAGGGTGCGGATGTTTTTTTCGTAGAGGGATTTGGTCTCCTCGTAATTGCTCTGTGCTTCCTCCATTTGTAGGCGCGCCCGATCGACACTCCACTGGGCGCGGCGCAATTGGATGTCGTAGAGGCGCTGTTCTTTGGTGCGCAAATCTTTCTCGACCGATTCGGCTCGGGCCTCAGGGGCGGCGCAACTGAGAAATAACAAGAAGAGTAAAAACATAATTGGGTTTACCTGCGGCTGATCTTGATGCTGGCGATGCCGATGCCAAAGACCAGCAGGACCAGAATGCCGATCAGGATGGTATTGCCGGCGATGTTGGAGCGCGCGCCGATGCGGATGGTAATATTCTTTTCCAGCGACTGCACATCCTCTGTGCCCACCTGACCCTCGGCTTCGATGCCTAACTCGTAATCGCCCACGGCGATGTCGTTGGGTGGAACGGCCAAAATGTCGACAGGGGTGCGCTGGTCGGGTTCGAGCAGGCGGATGAGGTTGGGTTCGGCCTCGCTCTCCCACTCGTAGGGCAGGTCGAGTACTGCCTTAATGTTTTGCACCGCCTCGGTACCGCGGTTGAGGAATTCGACGCGCAATTGCAGTTGTTCACCCACTTTGATTTCCTGGTAGCGGTTGGACACTAAAACTTCCAATTCGCCTACCCCTTTGGGCGTGAGTTCGAGTTTGACGTAGTTAGCTTTGAGTGTTTTGACGTCTTTCTCGGGTATGGGATCATCGCCGTAACGCGCTCTGAGGGCATTGATCTGCGCGTACTGGCTGGGATGGGTGACCAAGGCGTAGAAGGTACGGGTGACGCCGATAAAGCGGCGGTCAATTTTCTCGGGGATTTCCAGGTTCAGGTTGAGTCTTACCTCGGAAGTGTTTTCGTCAAATTTGACCTGGTTGACCTTGGCCCCCTGATCGTTGAACGAAAAGTCGATGCGTTGCGGTAGGCCCACCACGGCTAGGGCAAAACTGCGCTCGTCGTCGGAGAGGCGCTCCAGGGTGAGGCCGAAGTCGACGTCGTCGTTGAGTTCGGCCTCCTGGGAGAACTGCGAGGAGTTAATGGTGGGCAAATCTTGCTGGCTGCCTTTGGTGAGGATGACCGATTTGTAATCGGTTTTTTCGAGATAGCTGAGCACCACGTTGACCGAAGGGCTGTCGCGCAGCAGCCGGTAGGTCATAGTGCGCACTTCGTCGACAGCCAGCGAGTCGATGCGCACTTCGTAGGGTTCGCCGACGACAGCCCCCCTTTCGAGGGAGACGAATATATTCTCGACTTTGAGCAGGGTGCGCAGTTCTTCTACAGTGAGGGTCGAGTCGACCAGCAGGGCGTCGCGCGTATCGGAGGCATTTTTTAAGGTGAGATCGACCATGTTTTTGCCGTCGTCAGTTTTGTACTTGCGCGCCTCGGTTACGATGATGTGGGTGGCGTTGTCGAGCAGATCTAGTTTGGCCTGGTCGTACTCGATGGAAGCTTCTTCGTAGCGCAAATTGGCCAGTTCAAAGGCCGTCTTTTTCTTTTTGTAGTCCTGCAGCGACATAAAGCCTTTTTCGTGCAATTCCTGGGCGATATCCCATTCCTGTTGATAAGTCCCGCGGGCATCGCGGCGCTGTTCCAAAAGCAAGCGCTGTTCACTCAGCATGAGCAGGTTGAGTTGCTGTTCACGCGTCAAAGTAGTCTCCATGGCTGCCGCGCTGTCGCACCACAAGATGATCGACCCGATAAAACACAGACGCATATAATTTGGCTTGAAGGCATTCATTATTCGAAATATCCCATAAGACGGCGCAGATTAGCCTGTCTCTCGATATAATTGGCCTGATCGCCAAAGAGCTGGTCCTGTTCGTCAAAAAATTGGTTGCGCACGTTTTCAAAGAAATTGTCGTCTACCAGTCCTCTTTCCTTGAGGGTCTGGTTGATTTCTAAACGGCGTCTGGCAATTTCCACAGAGCGTTCCTGAATGACTTTCTGTGTTAAAGTCTCGCGCATGAGTTGATAGGCTTTGCGTACCCGTAGGTCGACGTCGGCCTGCAGGTCGTTCAGTGCCACTTGCTTGGCGCGCAATTGGGCTAGCTGTCTGGCTTCCTCGCCGATGCGGGCGCCGCCCTCAAAGATGGGTATGCGCGCTTCGACCTGGGTAAACCAACGCGCGTCTTCCGCATTGGCGGGGTCTTCACGGAGTTCGCTGAGACGCAGTTCAGATGAGACGTCTACTCCCCAGTTTTGATTTTGCTGGCGGTCGACTTCGACGGCGGCGCTACGGCGCCCGTCGTTGACGCCCGCATTGAGCGCGATGTCTGGGCTATACTCCCAATTGACTTCGCGCACGACGCGCTGTTGTTCGTCCAATTGTTCGGTGTTGAGGGCAATCTGAACGCTGTTTTGCAGGGCGAGTTCCACGGTCTGTTGTATGTCCATGGAGAAGAGTTCTACTTTTTTGATTTGCCCCTCTAATTGGATCTCTGCGCCAATGGGCTGGCCAATAAGGCGCAGCAGATCCATTTTATTGTCGAATTGTTGGCGCTGCAGGCTGTTGATGCGCTGGTCCTGGCGCAGCACGTTGAGTTCGGCGTTAAGGACGTCGTTTTCCGTAGTCAACTTCTTATCAAAACGCTTTCTCTCGCGTTCTAAAATTCCCTCAAAACCCTCCTTGGATTTATGGCGCGTGGCGATCTGCTGGTCTTGCAAGAGGATCAGGTGGAAAGTTTGCCATACCCTGGACAGCACGTCAAACACTTTGTCTTCGTAATCGTAGATGGCTTTGCGCAGGTTTTCGCGTAGCGCCACTTCCTGGGCGGCGTGGGGGCCAAATTCAAAGAGGCGCTGGGAGAAGTTTAAGGCGCTGGCCGTGTGGTCGTCGGTTTCGCCGTCGATGCTGGTGCGCAGGGCGTCGTAATTGGCGGTCAATTCTAGGTGCGGCATAAAGCGCGAGCGCACAAAAACGCGTTCGCCTTCAATTTCGTGGATTTTTTCCCGCGCCTGAATCAGTTCGCGGTTGTGTTGCATGGCCGCGTCGAGACAGTAGGGTAAGGTGAGCACGGGGATTTCGGCGCGGGCACTGGAGAGGAGCAGGCATATAGAAAATCCGCCGATCCAGCTAAAACTTTTCAACATTGTATAATTCAGATAAAAAAGTGATTTATGGCCAAAATTATCAAGCTATTAGCACCTCTAAAAAGTTAGGATAGGATGGAAGGTGTACCATGTCAAGGATTAGTATAGAACAGCGGAAAAAATGCGCGAAAATTCAGCGTAGAAAGGAATTTGCGTGCAATTGAAACACGGCTAAAACAGGTGGGTACACAATAAAGGGTCTGTGGCCAGATATTTGGCTACAGACCCTTTCCTCTATAATAAAATAAGGAAAAGATATCGAAATGCCAATAATTATTTTCATAACTTCATTTTTTTTAATAATTTATGTCAAATTTTATTTGACATTTTTCAATCCCGTAATCTATTTTATCACAGCAAAATGCCCGTCTTCTAATCAGCGCGGGAAGCCGTTCCACTTCTCTTTACTCAAGGAGGCATCTATGGTCTACAAATCTGCTGCAAGGGGTGTTCAAAGCGATGCGTTGCAAGTGCGGGATAACCGCATAGTAGTGGGCGAGTGGTCGGGCGATTTAATGGAATTAGCCGCCGCCAGCGGCCAGGTGCGCAGCACTATGCGCGCCGGACAACACCAGCAAGCCCGCGCCTTGGTCCAGTGCGTTCGGTAGAGGAGCAGGCGGCGCTGGTGGTATTGGACGAAAACCCCGAGGAAGTGCTGGCGTTGACCAATATGGATGAACGGGGCCGCCCCGGATACAAGGCGGAAGTAGTGGAAGTGCTGCCGGCGGAAGTGCTGACCGATTTGATTGCGCCGCGCACGGCGCGACACGGGGCTTACAACGTGGTACTCATCCGCGCCATGTCTTCCGACGCTTTCCAGCGCACGGTGTACGGAAACCCTCGGCCCGGTCAGATAATCCCGAATTGCGCACCCAGGTGTCGTGGAAGTGGTTGGAGGCGGTGGCGGCCCTGCACGACCCGGTAAAGGCAGGAGAACTGCTCGATAAGGTGGATATGGAAATGCTGGAGGACGCCATTATCGAGCGCCTGGGACATCTGGATTTGAACAGTGTAATTACGGAAGCCGGCGCCAGCGTATCAATTTTTCGCCTGTTTTCCGAGTCGGGCGGCACCGTAATGATGCACGAGATAGAAGACGCGGAGGTCGGCGCCGTGATCAACGCACTGCACGACGCCGACCCGGCGCTCATGGCCGCCGTGGTGCGCCAGGCCTGGGAGCGCGCCGAAGGGAGAGCGCAACGATGAGTCAACTCGCGCGTCCGGATCTCAACCAGGTACCCTTTACCGCCGATAGCTTTCTGGGCCGGACTATTGTTCTATGACAACAATACGAAAAACTGCCAGACAATGCGCTAGACGTACTCATGGCCTATCTGCGCGCCCAGGGTTTGGCTTTTGCCCAGCGCTACCGCAGCGGCATCGCCCTGGGCCGCGACGGCCTGGAACGCGGCGTAATCCAGAGTGCCACTTGCCTGGATATTGGCCTGCAAGACCTGGCCGAGGGCGATGTAAATTCGGCGGTGGATTTGCTGGCCCAAGGCGAGTTTGAAGTCTTGCGCCAGCGCGGCTGGGAGTTGGCCTTTGCGCGCCTTGAAGAAATGCGCCGGGAGACGCCCGAACTGGCGTAGCAGCCAGAGTTTGCCTATATGAAAGGCGGTTTTGACAATATGAAACATTGGGAGCAGGTGGTGCCCGAAACCTAGATGGGCGAGGGGGAAGAAGGCGAGGAAAAATTTGTCGACCCATTGCGGGATTACGCCGACTTTGTTCTGATGCGCGATCAAGTGCGCTTTTTGCGGACTTTGCCGCGCCGGGAATTGCGCCAATTGATGCGCGAGGTGCCCGCCGGCGGCAGTTTTGCGGCCATTTTGCGCAATGTGATTGCGGTGCTGGCGCTGGACCGACAGCAGTTGGTTGTCACGCCCGAATTGGCGAAGCAATTTCAACAGGAGTGTTTTGCCGATGGGCGCATGGTGCAGGAGGTGCGCGAGAAGGTGTTGGACTTGGCCGGGCAACATTTGGCGGCAGCGGTGGGGGGGGAAGCGGTGCGCGGGCGTTTGGGGGCAGCGGTTGTGGCGGAGATTGAGGAGTTGGAAAAGGCGAGTGGGGGGGATCTAGGGGAGTTGTTGTTGGTTTCTTACGAGGAGGAATAGGGAAATGTCGGGTGTTATCTTCATATTTAATTTTACTCGATTAAACTTTCTTGGGTTTTTCTTAGTCTCAATATAGTGGCCACTTTTTAAGCGGCGATTCGGCCGAATTCCCTCAGGGAGGG
>CAXGRO010000075.1:0-13841 GCA_964012055.1 uncultured bacterium | reverse complement strand
TCTTGTCCAATATCGGGGTGGACTTATTACCGCTTGTCTGCGGACAGGCCCTTTGAAACCCGCTCTGGGACCGTCCCCTACCCGACCTTCGTAGGCGTAGTTTATATCTGCGCGAGAGGAGGATGGGGCCTACAGGAGGGGAGAGACGGCTTTTTTACTGCGTCGACCTGAAAGTTGGAGAGGCGTTGTTACAGTAACGCAGGCCGGCAATACCCCTTCCGGCCGTCCCCGACAAACAGAGCAAGCGAAAAACAAGGAGACAATATGAAAATCACCAAAATCGAAGCATTCCAAATAGAAACCCCGCGCATATACCAGGTCGACAATAAAACCAAAGATGTATCCGGCCACGTCATAATTAAAGTACACGTGGACGATGGTCCCATCGGCCTGGGCGAAGCGTCCGATAGTAAAACGAATGACATCGAGTCCATCGTGCGGCAATACGCAGATCTATTGGTGGGGAAAGACGCCACCCGCATCACCGAAATAAACGAGATGTTGCAGGGGCACCGGTTTAATAATGCGGTGACCGATATGCACCTGACATCGGCCATTGACATTGCGCTCTACGACCTCAACGCCAAAGCCATGGGGGTGCCGGTGTACCGGCTCATGGGGGGGAAGTTGCGCGATAAGATATATTGTTGTTATCCGATTTTTGGGCACATGGTCAAGGGAGATTACGAACAGCAACTCGGGTATTTGCAGCGGCTGGTCGATCACGGGCACCACCTCTTCCGCTACTATGTATCGGGGGATAGCGCGCTGGACGACAAATTTCTCAGCGAGGCCAAAGGGCGCTTGGGGGATCAGATTAAACTCAAGTCGCTCGATTTTTCGGGGCGCTTTAACGATTGGGAGACAGCGGTGCGCTACGCTGAGGTTATTCGGTATCACAGCCCCTATCACTTTGAGCAGCCGTCGCGCAATTTGCGGGTTTGCGCCGACTTTGTCAGGCGGGTGGATTTGCCGGTGAGTTTGCATATTGGCGATCTCGACAACGCTTATGAGTCGGTGGAGCGCGGGGCCTGTACGGCGTTTAATGTGGCCTGTGTCAATCGCGGGCCCACTTTTATACGGCGGCTCATTGACTTGGCGCTGAGCGCGCGCGTTAATTGGTTGATTGGCACGGACCAAGAGTCTACCTTGGGCATTGCGGCGCAGATTACGGTAGCCGCCACCATGCCGGGGCTGGAACTGCCCTGCGATCCGATGGGGCCGCTGCTCTACACGGTGTCGCCGGCCAAGGAGCGCATTCGCGCCGAGGGCAGCTATCTTCACGTGCCCGAGGGGCCGGGGTTTGGGGTGGAATTAGATGACGAGAAAATGCGGCAACTCACCATAGCAGCGGCGTAGGGTACTATGGAAGAGATAAGCGATATTCAGGTTGCGCACTTTCGCGGTCACGGTTTTTTTCTTATTGCCAATCCGCTGGGGGGCGAGAACATGCGGCAGGTGGAGCGCGTTCAACAGGACGTCGCCGGCGAATGGGAAGAGACCGAGTGGCCGGCGGGGTTTAACCGCATGGCGTGTCAGTTTTTTATGGTGGGCGAGGTGTTGTTGCAGTTGGTCGAGAAACCGCAGTTGCTGGATATGGCGCGGCGCATTCTCGATTGTGACCAGGTGCAGATAGGGGCCTGTGGAATAGGCGATGCCTCAAAAGTGGTGTCCGAAGACGGGCGGCCGCAGCGCCAGGTGCACTGGCACGCTGACGGGGGGCCGGGGGACCGGCAGGTGTCGTTGCGCACGGCGCTGGACCGGCACGACCCCACCAACGCGCCGCTGCGGGTTTTGCCCGGTAGCCAAAGGCGCGAGCGGGAGGAGGTGGAGCAGGAGTTGTTGCAGCTCGAATTGGCCACCGGGCGGCACGACGAATTGCCTTCTCAGTATTTTGCGCGCCACCCGCACGAAGTGGAAGTGCAACTGGACCCGCGCTGGAGTTTGGTGTGGACGCCCAGTTGCTGGCACGCCACCGGGGTGAAGACGGCGGCCGGGCCGCGCCGGGCTATGTCGTGGAATTATTATCCGCCCGGCGGCCGCACCCGCGATGTGGAGGCGCTCAAATACGTTTTTGAGGGGGTGTGGCAAGATTGGACAGACGAGCGCAAAACGCTGTGGGGACTCACGGAATAAAAAGGATAGAGAATGAAAATTACCGACGTGCGAGTGCGCGAGGTGTCGGTGCCGCGCATTTACGATACGTATACCGCCGATCCACAGAATTTGCAGAGCGACACAGATCACGGTCGGTCGCGTTATCAAATTATCGAGTTGTTTACCGACGCGGGAATGGTGGGGCTTGGCGAAGTTTCGGATATTGCCAAGCGCATGGCGCCGCTGGGGGCGGCCGACTTACAGGCGTTGCTAAAGCAGGAATTGGTGGGGCGGGATATAGACGAGTGGTGTGCGCTGTTTGATAATGTAGCACGGGCATTGCCCCAAGAACTACATCCGGAGTTGCGCGGCTTGACGCTTTTTGGCGTTGAGATTGCGCTTTTTGATCTGGTGGGCAAGCGCTATGGGGCGCCGCTTTACGAATTGCTGGGAGGGCGGCAGCGGCCCAGCGCCGCCGTTTGTTGGGTGGCGTATTTGCGGGGCGAAGTGGGGGTTGAGGAGGAGTTGGATGCGTTGGGTGCCGAAGTCGAAGAGAAAGTGGGCGAAGGATTGCGGGCTTTTAAGCTCAAAGTGGGGGAAGACCACGAGCGTGACGTGCCCCGCGTCGAATTGGTGCGCCGCATCGCCGGCCCTCAGGCGCACGTGCGGGTGGACGCCAGCGGCGCCTGGGAGGAGGACGAGGCCATAGAGAAGATCGGCGATATGGCACGGGCCGGTATCGACGCTTGCGAGACGCCGGTGGTGGCGGTGAGCCGGCCGGTGGCCAACGACGATCCGGCGCAGATCAACGACAACGCCGACGCGGCGGCGCAATCGCTGGCGCGGGTGCGGGCGGCGACTGCGGTGGATATTATCGAGCACGTGGCCGATCTGGGCGATGTGTTTTCGGCGGCGTTGGTGCGGCATCGGGCGGTGGACATAGTGAATGTGATCCCGTCGCAGGGCGGGGGCTTGCGGCGTGGGTTGCGGCTGATTCAGGTGGCCGAGACGGCCGGGGTGCCGGTGTTGCTGGGCAGCACCATAGAGATGGGGCCGGGCACGGCGGCTTTTGTGCACCTGGCGGTGGCGGCGGCCAATGTGACGGTGCCTTCGGATCTGGTGAGCCCGGGATTGTTGGTAGACGACATATGTACGACCCCGTTTAAGTTTGAAAACGGTGCCCTGACGCCCTTTGCGGCGCCGGGGTTGGGGCTTGAACTCGACGAGGAGAAAATGGAGAAATGGGGTATTTAGTAAAACGGAGTTTGTATACATGTTAAAATCAGAGACGCCTACTTCGCATCTGCGTTTTGGTTTTGCCCGGGTGGAGATTACGCCGCCGGTGGGGGTCTACCACCGCATGTGGGGGGCGGCGCGGCACGACAAGGCCACGGGTATCCACCGGCCGCTGTACGGGGACATTCTGGCTCTGGCGCCGCTGGAGGGGGACGAGGTGGTCATTCGGGTCAATTTGGACCTGGTGGGTTTGGCCACCGGCGAGCACGGGAAAATGGTCGGGATCTTGGCAGAGGCGGCGGATACCCCAGAGGATCAGGTGGTGGTGACTTATTCGCACACGCACGCGGCGGGGTGGTTTACCCCCAATCGGATTCCGTTGCCCGGCGGGGAATTGATTCCGGCTTATTTAGAGGAATTGGAAGGGAAATTGGCCAAGACTTGTAAAGAGGCCCTGGCCGCCATGCGGGAAGTGCGCGTTGCGTATGCGATGGGACGCTGTACGATGGCGCGCAATCGCGATTGCTGGGACGAGGAGATGGGCGGCTACGTGTGCGGTTTTAATCCGCAGGTGGAGGCCGACGATACAGTGGTTGCAGCGCGTTTTGAGGATGAGGAAGGACAGGTGGTGGCCACCCTGGTCAATTACGCCTGCCATCCCACTACGCTGGCCTGGGATAATACGTTGATCAGTCCCGACTTTATCGGCGCTATGCGCGAGGAAGTAGAAAGGGCGACGGATGCGCCCTGCACCTACGCCCAGGGCGCCTGCGGCGATTTGGGACCGCGGCGCGGTTTTGTCGGCGACGTGGAGATAGCCGATGCCAATGGCCGGGAGCTGGCCTACGCCGCTTTGGGTGCCCTGACGTCTTTGGGAACGACGGGCAGCGATTTCTATTACGCAGGTCCGGTCATTTCGGGGGCGACCTTGGGCTCGTGGGGGGAGCGGCCCTTTGACGAGGCCCGCTGGAGACAAGCCCGCCGCTTTGGCGGCGGTTTTTACACTGTCGACCTGCCTTATAAAGAGGGCATAAAGCGAGATGTTTTCGCCCGACAGTTAGAGGAGTGGACCCAACGCGAAGGGCAAGCTCGGGCCCAGGGCGACGGCGATACCGCGCAAGATTGCCGCGCCCGCGCCGAACGCGCCCGCCGCTGGCTGGCCCGGCTCGACGATATGCCGGAGGGCGACACCTATCCCATGCGCTTTTCCGTGCACCAAATGGGCGACGCCGTCTGGTGCACCTGTGGCGGCGAACCCTACAATTTTATCCAGACCGAACTGCGCCGCCGCTTCCCGAATATCACCCTGGTCTTCTCCCCTCTTTCGGGCAATATGCAAGTCGCCTACCTGCTGCCCAAAGATCGCTACGGCAAAGGCCTGTACCAGGAAGAACCCTCTTCTCTGGCCCCCGGCTGTCTGGAAACCTTGATTGAAGCCATGGCTCAGCAGATAGAGCAGCTTGTCACTTCCGGCATTTCTCAATAATCTGCGTAGGGACCACACATACGTTCGCCAGGTGCATTAGGGGTAGGGTTTGGCCAGCGGTGCTTTGTGGGGGCTGGGCCGGGGGCAAAGGGCGGCCGGGACTCACAGCCCGCCAGGGCTGTGGGGGTGTTGGGAAGGGCAGGCCGCCCTGGGGACTCACAAAACACCAGAGGCCAAGCCCTACCCCTAATGCGCCCCAAGTCAGCCCACTAATTTTTGCTATTTCCCTCCTAGTGCTTAACTTATAACTCTTAATAGCGGTGCAAAAAACCAGGTTTTTGCCATTGAGAGGAGAACAAAAATGAGCGAATCAACTAATGCGGAGAACGCCGGCGGCAAATGGGTCTCTTACCGTCCGGAGATCAAGGTGTTCGATTGCACCATCCGCGACGGTGGACTGATGAACGACCACAAATTTGAAGACAGCGTCGTCAAAGCCGTGTACCAGGCCTGCGTCGACGGCGGCATCGACTACATGGAAATCGGCTATAAGAATTCCCAAAAAATCTTTTCCACCGACGAAAACGGGGCCTGGAAATTCTGCGACGAAGACGACATCCGCCGCATTGTCGGCGACAACGACACCGACCTCAAACTCTCGGCCATGGCCGACGCCGAGAAGAGCGACTACAAAGAGGACATCCTGCCCTGCAGCGAGAGCCCGCTCGACATGATCCGCATCGCCACCTATATCCACCAGATTCCTCTGGCGCTGGACATGATCAAGGACGCGCACGACAAAGGCTACGAAACTACGCTCAATTTGATGGCCCAATCCACCATACCCGAGCGCGAAGTGGACGAGGCGCTGGAACTGCTGGGCAAGTCGGAGGTGGGCAGTATTTACGTGGTGGATAGCTTTGGGGCGCTCTACAGCGAGCAGGTGGCAGATCTGGTGGAGAAGTTCCGCCCCTATACCATAGACATTGGCAAGCAGATGGGCATTCACGCGCACAACAACCAGCAGTTGGCCTTTTCCAACACCATCGAGGCGTTGATCCGCGGCGCCACCATGCTCGACGCCAGCCTGGCGGGATTGGGGCGCGGCGCCGGCAATTGCGCCATGGAATTGCTCGTCGGCTTCTTGCACAACCCCAAGTTCCGCCTGCGCCCCCTGCTGCAGTGCATTCAGGAACACATCGAGCCCATGCGCGCTGAATTGATGTGGGGGTACGACATTCCCTACATGATCACCGGCATGCTCAACCAGCACCCGCGCAGCGGCATGGCCTTTAATGCTTCCAAAGACAAGGGCGATTTCGTCAAGTTTTACGACGAGGCGCTGGAAGACGAAGATTAATCATGGGGCGCACTTATACGTGGGATTTCCCTTTGCCGCGCACCCACACCGGCGTGCTGCAGGGCAATGCCGCGTTTGGTGCCATGATTTGGGGCGAAGCCAATGTCTTGCGCCTCACCGTCGGTCGCGTTGATTACTGGGATCACCGCGGCGGCCTGGCCTGGACCGAGGAACAATCCTACGCCAACATTCGCGCTTGCTTGGAGGCCGGTGACGAGGAGGGGCTGCGGCGGCTTTTTGAAGAGACGCAACGGCCCGAGGGGGTGCCCCGGCGACCCAGTGTGCTGCCCATTGGGCGCTTTGACGTCGACCTGGGGCCGGGCGCCCGTCTGGAAACGGCCGTGCTCGATATCGACAGCGGCGAGGTGGCTGTACAGGTGTGCAAGGCGGGTGAGCAGCACGTGGTGCGCTTGGTGCTGGACGCAAAGCGCTCGCTGCTGTGGGTGAAACTTCCAGCTAAATTAAAATCGCCCGTCGTGCGGCGGGTGCCGGCCTGGGAGTACGTGGGGGATTACTTGGAGCAGATAGATTTCCAGCCGCCGCAATTATTCGACGGCGACGAGGTGAGCGGTTGGACGCAGATGCGGCCGGTCGACGAGACGCTGGCGGCGGGGTACGGGCTGGCCGGCGGCAACTTATTGCTGACCGCGGTTTGTGGGGCAGATGCGGGCAAGGCGCGGGCGGCGGCCGGTCGTCTGTTACGGCGCGGGCGCAAAGAAGGGTGGGGCGCTTTGCGGCGCCGCAACAAGCGCTGGTGGAGCGCCTATTGGGGTGATGTGGCGAGGGTGGAGGTGCCCAACGAGAAGCTTCGCTTTCTCTACGAGTACGGCATGTACAAATTTGCCGGGCTGACCAATCCCAGCGGGGTGGCGGCGACGTTGCAGGGCGCCTGGGTGGAGGAATACCAGATGCCGCCCTGGTCCAACGATTACCACTTTAACATCAATGTACAGATGTGTTATTGGCCGGCCTATCACGGCAATCGGCTGGAGCATTTGCGCCCGCTTTTTGCGTTGATCGAAAAGTGGATGCCGGTGTTGCGGCACAACGCCAGGGTATTTCTGGGCATTAAAGACGGGCTCATGCTGCCGCACGCGGTGGACGATCGCTGCACCTGTATGGGTGGTTTTTGGACCGGCTCTATCGACCACGGCTGCACGGCGTGGGTGGCGCAGATGATGTACCGCTATTATCGCTACACCATGGACGAGGCTTTTTTGCGGCAGACGGCCTATCCTTTTATGGTGGGGGCGATGCGGGTGTACGAAGAAATGTTGGAGCGACAGGGCGATGCTTTTGTACTGCCGGTGAGCGTGTCGCCTGAATACCGCGGTTCCAGGATGGACGCCTGGGGCGCCAACGCCAGTTTTCAGCTGGCCTGCATCCACCGCTTGTGCAAGGATTTGCTGGAGGCGGCTACGGTGCTGAAAAAGCGCCCCCGGCCGATCTGGAAAGAAATTCGCCGCAGCGCGCCTAAGGCGTGTTTGATCGGCAACGCAGGCGAGGAACAGATCGCCCTGTGGGAAGGCACTGCACTCGAAGAGAGTCACCGCCACCACTCGCATCTGGCGGGCATTGCGCCCTTTGATATTATTGATCTGGACGACGAGAAATGGCGCGGCATTGTCGAACGCAGTTTGCACCATTGGATTCGCATTGGCCCGGGTTTGTGGAGTGGCTGGTGCGTGCCCTGGGCCAGTATGATCCACACGCGCGCCGGCAACGCCGACGCCGCCGAACTGTGGCTGGAGATCTGGCAGCGACTTTTTACCAACGAGGGGCACGGCACGTTGCACGATGTGGATTTTCCTGGTTTTTCCCTCATGGGTAAGGGGGCGTCCCTCTTGGCGGTACCGGAGCGCGGCGAAATTATGCAGATTGAAGCCGGCATGAGTTGCATAGCGGCCATTCAAGAAATATTGCTCTACGTGCGCAACGGGGTGAACCATCTGTTTGGGGGGGCGCCGCGGAGTTGGAAGCAGGTTGGGTTTAGAGGGGTGCGCACGGATGGGGCTTTTTTGGTGAGTGCGCGGCGCGTGGGGGGGAAGGTGGGACAAGTGGAGGTGAAGAGTTTGGTCGGAGGAGTTTTTCGGTTGGCCAATCCGTGGGGAGGGGAGGTTCTGGTGCAAAGGGGGCGGCGCAGTGAAATAATGAGTGGTGAGGTGTTGGAAATTGGGGCGAAAAAGGGAGAGGTTTTTAAGGTGGGAGTGGCTAGGTCGAGGAAGTGAGGTGGGCAGGCCGCCCTTGGGATTCACAAAGCACCATAGGCAAGACCCCCTCCCCAATAAACCACCAAGCCCTCGCCACCCAACAATCGCCCTGCCATCCTAAACAAAGCCAGCATAGAATGACATTAAAGATAAAACACGATCGTATCCCTAATACCCAGTACGAATTCAAAGGCTTTATAGCCGACTACCTAAAAGGCGTCACCGAACAGTGGCTCAAGATCGCCCCCGAATCCAACCCGGCGATGCTGGAAATATTTCGTGACCGCGACCGCGAGCCGTTGCGCGACATGGTCCCCTGGGTTGGTGAATTCGCCGGCAAATACCTCACCAGCGCGGTGCAGATACTGCGCTTGACCGGGGATGAAAGTTTGCGGGACTATATCGCGTGGTTTGTCACCGAACTGATCGAGACCCAGGCGAAAGACGGGTATTTGGGGCCGTGGCCGGCCGACAGTCGACTCACCGGCTGGGTGCCCAAACTCAAACGCGGCACCTGGGACGCGTGGGGACACTACCATATCATGCTGGGGTTGATTATGTGGTACGAAGACAGCGGCGACCGCAAAGCGCTGGATTGTGCTCGCAAAATGGGCGATCTGGTGTGCCGCAAATTTCTGGGGCGCAAGCGGCAGCGACTGGTCGACACCGGCAGTACCGAGATGAACTTGGCGTTGATCCACAGCTTGTGTTTGCTCTATCGCAAGGTCCGCAAACGTTCATACTTGGACATGGCCCTGCAGATTGCCGACGAATTTGCTGCCGAGGGGCCAGATGGGCCGCTGGCCGGCGATTACCTGCGCACAGCGCTGGCGGGGCAGGCATTTTTTCAAACGCCCAAGCCGCGCTGGGAGAGTTTGCATCCTATAATGGGCATGCTGGAATTGTACTGGCTCACCGGCGACGAAGATTATAGGACGGCTTTTGAACACATCTGGTGGAGTATTGTGAAACTCGACCGCCACAACAACGGCGGCTTTTCGTCGGGCGAGAAGGCGCAGGGCAACCCCTACCACCAAGGGGCGATAGAAACGTGCTGTACGATCGCCTGGATTGCCACTGGGGTGGAAATGCTGCGGCTGACGGGAGATTCGGTGGTGGTCGACGAAATAGAATTGTCGACGCTCAATTCGGTGGTCGGTTTGCATTCGTACACCGGGCGCTGGGTGACGTACAACACGCCGATGGACGGGGTGCGCGAGGCCAGTGCTCACAGCATTGTCTTTCAGGCGCGCGCCGGCAGCTCCGAGTTAAATTGCTGCAGCGTCAACGGGCCGCGCGGTTTGGGCATGGTGGGCGATTGGGCGCTGCTGGGGTGTGAAGACGGATTGATGCTCAATTGGTACGGGCCGGGGAAAATGATCACTCAACTGCCCTCTGGCGTTGGGGTGGAATTGGATCAGGTGACCGAATATCCGCGGCGCGGTGCCATCGCCCTGAGCGTGCGGCCCGAACGGGCGACAAAATTTGCTTTAAAATTGCGCATTCCCTACTGGTCGGCCCGCACCCGCGTAAAGGTCAATGGCACGCCAGTAAAAGGCGTGCAGGCCGGCCGTTATATGGCTTTAGAGCGCCGCTGGAAGAAGGGGGATCGGGTGGAGATTGAGTTGGACATGTCGCTGCACTATTGGAAGGGGGAAAAGGAGTGTCGCAATAAAGTTTCGATATTCCGCGGACCACTGTTGTTGACCTACGATCGCCGGCTCAATGATGTGGACCCGGGCGAGCTGCCGCTTCTGGATGCAAGGGGGTTGAAGGGGCGATTGCTGGCTAATAATGGACGCTTGCCCACCAATGTGTTGCTCGAATTTAAAGGAGTCGACGGGCGCAAAATACGCCTGTGCGATTTTGGCAGTGCCGGGGAGGGCGGCACGCCCTATGCTTCGTGGTTAAAAATCAACAACGTAGAAAAAACGCCGTTTTCGCGGGGAAATCCGCTGCGCAGCGGGCGCGCGTGATTTTGCTTGCATTTGCAGAGAGGGATAACTCATGACACAGCAGATAGATGTGCAAAATTCCCATTCGGTACAGCATTCCATGCAGGTGTACAAGCGCGCCAAGGCTGTAATTCCCGGAATAACGCAATTGATCAGCCGGCGGCCGGCGCGGGCGGCGCTGGGCACCAGTCCCATCTACGCCGAGCGCGCCAAGGGTTGCCGCATTTGGGACATCGATGGCAACGAGTACGTAGACTGGGCCAGCGCGGTGGGGCCGATCATTCTGGGGTACGCCGATGATGTGGTGGACAATGCCGTCAAAGAGCAAATCGACAAGGGGTCTATCTACAGTATCGTGCACGAGACCGGGGTGGAATTGGCCGAAGAGCTGGTCCGCCTGGTGCCGTCGGCGGAGATGGTGCGCTTTGCCAAGGGCGGCGGCGAGGGCTGCACGGTGGCGGTGCGCATAGCGCGCGGCTTCACTGGACGCGACAAGGTGTTGTTTTGCGGTTACCACGGCTGGCACGACTGGTATCAGGCCGCAAATATAGGCTCAGAGCGCCTGGCGGCGCACCTGTTTAACGGTATCGAGCCCACCGGGGTGCCACAGGCGCTGGAGGGCACGTCCACTCCCTTTGAGCAGGGCAATCTCGACATGCTGGAGGATCTGCTCAAAGAGCACGCCGGCGAGGTGGCCTGCATTATTATGGAACCCATGCGTTCGGATTTGCCGCCCGAAGGTTATTTGCAGGCGGTGCGCGAGTTGGCGACGCGCCACGAGGTGGTGCTGATTTTCGACGAAGTGTCTTCGGGCTTTCGCATCGCCCTGGGGGGCGTGCAGGAATACGTGGGAGTGACGCCCGATATGTCGGTGTTTGCCAAGGCTATTTCCAACGGCTATCCCATGTCTGCGGTGGTGGGCAAGCGCGAGGTGATGGAGCCGGCGGCGCGCATGTTTATTTCCAGCGCCTATTGGGACGACAACATCGGCCAGGTGGCGGCACTGACGACCTTGCGGGAATTGCAGCGGCGCAACGCGGTGGCGCATTTTGCCCAGATTGGCGCCTCATTTAAGGAGCGCATCAATAAAGTGGCGCAGGACGTGGGATTGGACGCCGAATGCGTGGGGCACGCGGCCCATCCGGGCATTCGCTTCCACATTGACGACGCAGAGACACTCAAGAAGGTCTCCACACTTTTTGTGCAGGAAAACGCCAAGCGGGGACTTATTCTGTCGACCGGTTTCTTCTTTAATATGGCGCACGACGACGCGGCGCTGGATCACACCGAGCAGGTGGTGTACGAGACCTTTGGCATAATTAAAGAGGGGCTGGACGGCCGCCGGTTGGACGATTTGATCGAGGGGGCCTTGCAGGAAGATTCGTTCCGGCGCCTGGTGCGCTAGCCGCCTGAGGCCAGCGTTTCCAAAACGTCGATGAGGCTCAGGCCGGTGTGGTAGCCGGGGTCGGCGTCGGCGGTGGCGGGAATGACGGGCACGGGCCGGCCCTGGGCCGAGCGCGTTTGTACCGCCATCAGGTGGAGGTCGGGGCGTACGTAGTGGCGGGTGAAGGCGTTGTGGCAGGCGGCAAAGATGGCGAGGCAGGTCTGGCGCGTTTCCGCGGCGGCGACGTTGTGGCAGAGCAGGGCAGCGCGCAGGGTTTCGGGCAGGTTCCACCAGGGCATGTCGGTGTTGATGGGGCGGCGGCTGAGCAGGTCGAAAGCCTTGCAAATGCCGCCGGAACCGGGCTGGAAACCGCAGGCAAAATTGTGTTGTAGAATGGCCGGCATCGCAGCTTCGATGTCGGCTATTTCTTTTTGCTGAGCGGCGGTGGCCAACTGCGTTTGGTTCACCGCCTGGGTGAATTTGAGGGCGAGGCCCACGTATTCGAGGGCGTGGCCGGGGTCGCAGACGATGTGGAAGTTGGCGTCGAGATAGGGTTGGCCGCCGTCGTCGATGGCTTCCCAAAAGTCGTTGTCATGCAGTTTGGCGTGGCGGCCGTGCAAATTGATGTGATGGGCCATTTCGTAGCGGATCTGGCGCAGGCCAAATTCAACGCAACTAGCATCGGCCTCCAGCGAGGCCATGAGGGCGGCGGTGCCCAGCTGTAGCATATAGGGTCCGTGCAGGTGGCGGCCGGGGACGGGCTGGACCGGGTTTTGGGGGTCGAGGGGCTGCTGGTCGCTGGTAAAGTTGCCCTGGTGCACGGCCTCGTCCACCGCCAGGCAGTAGGCGCGGGCCTCGGCGGCGGCTTCCACGTCGCCCAGAACGCGGGCGGTGGCGTACATGCCTTTGGCGCAGAATAGGTCGCTGTAGCCGTAGGGGGTGTCGAGTTCGGGGACAAAGGTGCGCTGGCGGCCGTTGGCGTCTAGGGTGAAGGGCTCGCCGTCGGGGGTCATAAAGAAGTGGAGGTGGCCGGCGTTGCGCGCCCGCATGCGGCGCAATTGCATCAGCAAGTCGGACATCATGCGGGCCAGGCGCGGCGGCAGGTCGGCGGCAATGGGGTGGCGGTGCAGCCACAGCAGGTGCAGCGCCAGCGCTTCCAGGCCGCGCCCCTGGATCCAGCCGTAGATGGTGTCCAGGCCGCGGACGGGGTCGTCGTCGGGGAAGTCATCGCCGCTGATGAGGTCGAGCTTGGTGTCGATGAAGGGGTAATCGGGGCGGCGCTCGTAGCGCTCGGCCAGGGCCGTCATTACCTCAACCAGCATGGCCTGGTAGTCTGGGACGATGTTCTGGAGCTGGGCCAGGGTTGGATTTTCTGGTAGGAGGACGGCGCGGTACGACATATTTTAACGACGCGGGTTTTGAGGAAATGGCGGAGGGAAAAAAGGGATGGGATAAGGGCGCTGTCAAGTGGACAAAAAAGATCCCCCACCGGTATAGCGCCGATGGAGGATCCCCGAAGGAATACGTAAGCGTCACTTATTTTGACGTCTGCGGCGACAAGGGGTTCCAAAAAAATAAAAAAGAAGGCCCCGCCGGCGGGTGCCGACGGGACCTCTTCAGGAAGGGAATGCGTAAGCGTCTCCAGTTGACGTATGGGCGGCGGGGTGGGTTCCCGAAAAAATTAAAAATTGTGGGACGCCGACAAAGAGAGGTGAAATATGGCGGAAAACAATGTGCGCGAAGTCGATCTCATAATTAAACACGGCGTGCTTATTACGGTGGACGCCTGGCGGCGCATTTTTACTGACGGCGCCCTGGCCGTTGTGGGCGACCGCATTGCGGCGGTGGGCCAGAGTGGCGAAATAGAGCAACAGTATCGCGCCAAGCGGACGATTGATGTGCGGGGTGGCGTGGTGCAACCGGGTTTTGTCGATTGCCACGTGCACCTGTCGCAACACCTGGGGCGCGGCACCATTCCCGACTTGTGGCCGGAGGAACGCGAACACGACCAGTGGTTTCACTACTGGACCCATATGAGCGAGGAGGACGCCTATTGTTCGGTGCTGCTGGCCTGTTTGGAGATGGTGCGCAACGGCACCACCGCCTTTTGCGACAGCGGCGGGCGTTTTGCGGCCGAACTAAATGCCGGGGTGGCCGCCGAGGTGGGTCTGCG
>CAXGRO010000074.1:0-13893 GCA_964012055.1 uncultured bacterium | reverse complement strand
ACCACTTCAAAACCGCTGAGCCCCCCGGTTTGCACCCAGGAGGCCTCCACCGTGGCCAGGCAGCCGTTGCGGCACTGCAACAGCGCCGTCCCATTGTCGTCGATGCTGGCGTAAATACCCGAGCGATTGCCGATGGTGGCAAAAACGCGATCCACCGGCCCCAGAGCCGTGCGAATTAAATGCACCGCGTGTGTCCCCATGTCCATAAAAGCGCCGCCGCCGGCCAGCGCCGGGTCGACAAACCAGGCCACCTCTTCGGTGTCGAACCAGCGGCCGTAGGCGGCGTGGTGGGCGTTGCGATAGCGCGCGTGCGTCAACTTGCCCAAAACCCCCGACTGCACGTGCGCCACCACCCCGCGCATCTGCGCCGAAAACGGATGGAAATACCCCATGTGTACGATAGTGCCGTGCGCTTTAATCAATTCCAGCGCCGCCCCGGCCTCGGCCACTGTCGTGGTAAACGGCTTTTCGCAAAAGATGGGTTTGCCCGCCGGAATGGCCGCCTGCAACAGCGGCAAGTGGCGCGTGTTCTCGGCGCAAATAATAAACCCGTCCACGTCCTCGCGCCCGATCACCGCTTCTATATCGCCGGAGTAATCGGCCCCGTACTGCGCGGCAAAATTCTGACCGCGGCTCTCCATATCGTCCCATACGACAGCCAACTAACAATTGTCTTTCTCATCTATGGCTTTGAGAAAACTCGGGGTGTGTACGTGCGCTGTGGACAAAAAAGCAATGCGATGCATAACGCTCCTTTCACAATGGAAAACATTTATCTGGTCACGCGGTATGGGTATTAACTGAGACAAAAAGCCTGGACCTCCTACCTTTGGAGGGTAAACAAAACCCTGTAGCCCTTTAGGTCAAGCAGCCCGTACCGTACAGACGGGATTGTGCGCAGCAATTCAATCTTGCCGCAATCATCTCCCCTGTGTATGCTATAGCTAGCGCAGTTAATTTTACGTTCGCGGAGGTCGGGTAGGGGGGTGGTCCCAGAGCGGTTCTCAAAGGCGCTGTCCGCAGGACAGTGGACAGACTCTTTGACCTCGGAGCCGGGCAGGAGCCCGGCGAGAGCCGAAGGCCGCCAATTTTAAGAAGCCTTTTTAAAACCCCTCGCTTTAGCAATGGATCGGTCATTTTTATAAAGAAATTTAAAAAAGAGATCGAATAGAAAATCTCTTTAGAAAGAGATTTTAAAAAGGGACCCAAAGGGCATTTTAAGAAGAAAGAAGGCTTTTTGAAAGATATCTAAAGAGCGTAGGGACTACCCCTAAAATGTTCTGTTACGATATATCGGATCCGACTTGGGAAGTGACACTGCATCCCTTCCCCTTATCAGACCTGATATTTTAGACCAGGCGCTTAAGTAACAAATACATCCTGGCGATTTGAATCGAAAAATGAATTTTAAAAAGGCTTCTAAGAATTGAGCGTCATGAGCGAGGGACCACCCCCCTACCCGACCGTACCCAAACAATAAAGTGAATCTAAACGCAACCCTAGAAAAACTCGGCATCCCCGAAGCCAGCAAAATCCTGGCCCCGCACTGGCATACTTCCACCGCCAGCCTGCCCGCCACCACACCCCACTTCCTCGCACCAGAACACATCACCCAGGCGCGCCAACTGGGAAACATTCCCGCCGTCGCCGACAGCCAACTGCACCAGGCCGCACGACAAATCGCCGCCTCGCCCGAACTACTCCACCTCGCCTGGCACTGCCAGTGCCTGCTCTTTGAGCACCTCGACTACGATTCGGCCACCATCGCCCACTGGCCCATTCTGACCCAGGCGCTGGGCCAACTCTCCGGAGCGTTCTACCTGCTCGTCGCGCTGGGGGCCGTACCCCGCATTCGCGCCGTGCACCAGCAGCTGGACATTCCCGATCCGGTCAGCCGCGACACCTGCTGCCACTATCCCGAACCCGTGCGCATGTACCGCGATCACCACGGCGGCAATTTTGGCATGTTGCCCCGCGCCCTCTACTGGTTTCGCAATCACATTAAGGGGGATCTCTACCGGCTCGGCCGGCTCGAGTATATGGTCAAACCGTTTCGCGGCCAATTGCAGGCATTTCGCCACTGCAATAGCGGCGCGGTGATCGCCCTGGCCAACGACGGAGAGTCGTTTGACACCAAAGGGCTGAGCGCTGCCGCCGATGCGCCTGGCGCCTGGCGCGCGCGCCTTGAAGAGAGCGAGACAAATATCGTCGGATACCCTATCTCGCCGCGCGGCTTTGCCGAGAATCGCCTGGTGACGCTCGCTCTAGATGAGTGGGAGCGCGTTCTCTCCCCCGGCGATCCCGTTCTTGAAATGCACATTCCCGGCGGCGGCAATATGACCCTGGAGCGCTGCGGTGACTCCATGCGCCAGGCCCTCGAATTTTTTCCGCGCCACTTTCCGCAAATGAACTTTGTCGGCTTTGCCTGCGGCTCGTGGATCCTCAACCCGCAGCTCGAAGAAATCTACCGGCCCGACTCCAACATGGTGCTGTGGCAGCGCGAGCTCCACCTCTTTCCCACCCCGTCCGGCGACCGCTCGGGCGTCTACTTTGTCTTTGGCAGGGACGACATCGACCTCAGCACCGCCCCGCGCGACACCAGCCTGCGCCGCGCCCTGCTCGACCACATCGACGCCGGCGGGCGCCTGATTGGCGGCGGCATGTTTTTGCTGTTGGAAGACTTTCAACACTTTGGCACGCAAGTGTACCGCCGCTGACGCCCTCTACCCCGCTCCGGGCGCCGTCGCCAACAAACCTCCATCCACCGGCACCGACACCCCGGTGATGCAACCCGACGCCGGCGAGCACAAAAACGCCACGGCGCGGCCAATGTCTTCGGGCGTACCCCGGCGCCGCAGCGGCACCGACTGGTAGAGCGATTCCTCAATGCTGCCGCTCTGGGGAGGATCCGTGCCAAAGAGGTGATCGGTGTTCATGTGGCCGGGCAGAACGGCGTTGCAGCGGATGCCGTGCCGTCCCAGGTCTACCGCCATGCTCTCGGTCAGGCGCAAAATGCCGGCTTTGGCCGCCCCGTAGGCCGTGTCGCCGGGCCAGGCGCGGCGGCCGTGTACCGAGGAAGTGCTGACGATGCAGCCCCCGTCGCCCTGTTCCACCATGGCGCGCGCCGCCTGCTGGCTGCACAGGAAAAATCCCTTGAGACCCACGTCCAGGTTTAAATCCCAATTCTCTTCGCTGATTTCTAGAAATTCCTGGCCGGTGCCCCCGTACGGGTTATTGACTAGAATGTCGATGCGGCCAAAGCGCTCCAGGAATGCGGCAAACATGCGTTCCACCTGGACGTTGTCGGAAATATCGCCCTGAAAAAACTCGGCCTCTCCGCCCGCCTGGCGGATCAGGTCCAGAGTTACGTCGACGTCGTCATCGACGGTTAGGTCGTTGATGCCCACATCGCAGCCGGCGGCGGCCAGGGACTGGGCAATGCCGCGACCAATGCGGCGCTTGCCGCCGGTGATGAAGGCTTTCTTGCCCTGTAGAGAATGTGGATCGGACATTGTAAAACTTCCTTTCGCGATAGCGCTACGTTGATAATGGGACGTGCGACTCACGTGTCCCACTCTAATTGCGCAGCATACGGTATAAAACCAATGGAGCGCTGGCAAGCGAAATAGGAAATTTTATGAACTTAAAAAAAAAATGGCAGGGCGGGCTTGGGCGGGCAGCCCATATTTACTATAGATATATGCGTACGTGTTGAATTGTAGACACCAAACCCTATCGATCACATGCCCCACATACCATTCAACCGCGAAAGAATGCAACTCACTTGGCCATATTTACGACGCTGGCCTGCTATGTGGCACGGTAAATTCATCGCATAGATGTGGGCATCTCCAGGAGATGATAGGGAGCAGACGAATCGGAGGACGGATCGTGCGTCAAAATCAGGCGGTAGGACTTACCCGTCTCCATTACCCGTTGAGCGGCGTTGAGCAAAGCCTGGCGCATGCGTTTCTTTACCTCATCACTGTAGTGTCGGCGAGATTTCATTGGCTCGTTCCCCTTGCTTAAATTTTGGGTATTACTTTGTTGTGTATTTAGCCTGACAAACTTTTAGCAAAGGCAATGCCACAATTGTTGTTTTTATTATAGATTTAATATTATCAATTATTTATTTTATTTTTAAACAAGGTAACAAGAACCGATATAACATATATTGCTAGCACATCTTTTTAATAATGTCTGCTATTTAAGGAGAAATACACATGGCGCGTGAAATCGTCGATCCTGGCAATATCGACCTCGAAACCCCCGGCCGCCGCGACTACTGGGCCGCCCTGGGCCACACCAGCATCTGGGGCAGCCACCTCATTCCCCTCACCGTCATGGTGGGACCGCAGGCCAAACCCGGCGAAGGTCTGGTAGCTTTTGGCGGCAATCACGGCAACGAATACGAGGGGCCGGTGGCCATCAAACACCTCCTGCGCGAAATTCGCAGCGAGGACGTGCTGGGGCGGCTGGTGCTGGTGCCGGTGCTCAACGTGGCCGCCTTTGGCGCCGGCACCCGCGCAAGCACCCAGGACGACGGCTTTAATCTCAACCGCGTCTTTGTCGGAGGCGCCGGCACCACCCCCGCCATGGCCGGCATCACCCACCGCATTGCCGCCTTTGTGCGCCAGTGCATCTGGCCCCACGTCCACATTTCCATCGACCTGCACTCGGGCGGCGAGGTAGCCCGCTTTGCCCACTGGGCCGGCTTTTTCACCTGCGACGACGCCGAATTAAACGAGCGCCGCGAACAAATGGCGCGCTGGTTTGGCACCCGCATCGTCATGTCGGGGCCCAATACACCGCCGGACGGTGTGTCGCGCGGGCTCTACAACGAGGCCGACGATCTGGGCAAATTTTCCATTGGTACGGAATTGGGGTTTGGCTCTTCCGCCGACGTGGGCGGTGTACGCGAGGCGCGCCAGGGGGTGCTGGCGGCGGCCATCCACCACGGCCAATTGCGCGGCACCATCCAGCCCATTGGACACCACGCCGCCGGCACCCAGAGCCTGGTGCGCGGCGGCACCTCGGTCATGGCGCCCTACCCGGGCCACTACGAGCCCCTGATCGACTGCGGCGAAACCGTGGCACAGGGCCAAACTGTGGGCCTGCTACACGACTTCTATCGCCTCGACGAAGAGCCCTTTGAGGTCACCGCCGCCATGGCGGGCATTGTGGTGGCGCAGGCCTGGGGCGCCCGCGTTGAGCAGGGGCAGCTCATTCTAATGGTCGCCGAAGAAATCGGCTAAAGCGCGGCAACCTCTAGCCACTGCCGGCCGCCACAATTTCGCCCACGGCGTCGACCAGGGCGCTCAACTCGGCCTCGGTGGTGAAGAACGAAATCGACACCCGAACGCCGCTAAACTTGAGACCAGTAGGCCGCGTGATAATCTTGCGGGCGCGCAATTGATCGGAGATATGCGCGCCCTCGACGCCCTCTACCCTAAAGGCGACAATGCCGCAACCCAGCGCCGCATCCTGCGGACTCTCGACCACCAGCCCGGGCACGGCGACTAACGCCTCCTTCAGGCGGGCGGTCAACTCACCGACCTGCTGCTCGATATGCGCCAGGCCGAGCTGCTGCAAAAAATCGGTCGCCACGGCGCTGGCGTAGTAGTAGGACGGCGGCACGGCGGCAAATTCAAAGCGCCGCGCCCCCTCCGAGCCAAAGTAATTGGCGCTCGAAGGCGCGATGCGCAAACGCTCCTGCCACGACTTTTCCACGTAGAGCGCACCGGCACTGTAGGGGCCGTACATCCACTTGTAGACCAGCAAACTGTAGAAGTCGGCGCCCAATTGCCCCACGTCCACTTCAAACTGCCCCAGCGCCTGCGCCCCGTCGTAGAGCACCGGCACGTCGTGCCGGTGCGCCAGTTCAACAATATCGCGCGCCGGCAAGCGCGTCCCAGTATCGGTGGTTACATGGCTCAGGGCCAGCAGCCGCGTCTTGGCTGTGATCATATCCTCCAAACGCTGCAAAACCTCGGCCGCCGCACCGGCGATGGGCAAAAAGCGCAACTGCACCCCACCGGCGGCCAAACGCTCGGCCGGTATCTTTACTGCGGGGTGTTCCTCGTCGGTGAGAATGAGCTCATCGCCCTCCTTCCAATCGATCCCATTAAACACCGTGGTCACCCCATCCGCCACCCCGTGCGTCAGACACAAATCAACCGCTTCAACGCCGCAAAAATCCGCCAGCTTCTGCCGCGCCCCCTCAAAGCGCCCATAGTGTTGCTGATAATCCATGATCAATGGCGGCCCGTGTCGCGCAATGTCCTCGTAATCGCTCACCAGCACTTCGGTAACCGCATCGAGGCTGGGCGCAATGCCGCCAGTGTTGAAATAAGTACACTCCCGAGTCAGCGGAATCTGGGCGCGAATCGCATCGACGTCCATACTATCTCCTATTCCTGCCCTCACCGCGCCGGCGGCACAGAGCATCAATCAACCTGGGTTTTAAGCTGGACCTATTTAAGCCTAAAGGATGCAACAATCCCCTCCCCACAGCAACTTCATTCCCTCTACCACACTTGACAGCATCCACCCCAACACATCTTATTGACCCCACACTTCATCCAACAACACCCACACAGGACCCAACATGAGCCGCCCCAACATCCTCTTCCTCATGCCCGACCAACTGCGCCACAACTTCCTCAGCTGCTACGGCGCCGACTTCATATCCACCCCCCACATCGACCGCCTGGCCAGAGAAGGCACCCTCTACCGCCGCGCCTACAGCACCTCGCCGGTGTGCGTCACCGCGCGCCACAACATCCTCACCGGCCTCAACTCGATTCGCGCCGGGGTGCTGGGCAACGGCCAGTTCATTCGACCCGACTACGCCGCCTGCGGCATCCGCACCTGGCCCGAAGTACTGGGCGAGGCGGGCTACCACACCGCCGCCATCGGCAAAATGCACTTCTACCCCTGGGACGCTAGTATGGGCTATGACGAGCGCATTATCTGCGAAGACAAGCGCTGGCTCGTCATCCAAGACGACTACGCCCAATTTCTCGCCGCCCGCGGCCTACGCAAACTGCACGGCAACGAGCACGAGGGGTACCAAGAAAACCGCGGCGCCATCGTCCACCAGCACCCCTTCGACTGCTCCTGGGACTACTTTGTCGGCAGCGAGGCGGCGCGCTTCATTCGCAACTACGACAACGACCAGCCCTTTGCCGCCATGGTCGGCTTTCCCGGGCCCCACTGCCCCTACGACCCCTCGCCCGAATACGCCGACCGCTTTGACCCCGCCGACATGCCCGCCGCCATTCCCGAGGTCGAAGGCGACCACCCGCACATGCGCCAGGCCAATATCAACACCAATAAACTGCCCTGGAACGGCGTCGACTACAGCGAGTTCACCGAGGCGCACAAACTCAAAATCCGCGCCCACTACGCCAGCCTGGTGGCCCAAATCGACGACCTGATCGGCGACATCCTCCAGGCGCTGGACGACAGGGGACTTTTGGACAACACGGTAATTCTGTTCTCCTCCGACCACGGCGACTACCTGGGCGACCACAACCTCATAGGCAAGGGCCACTTCTTTGAAGCCAGCACCCACGTGCCCCTCATCGCCCGCGTCCCCGGCCAGCAAGGCGGCCGCACCTGCGACGACCTGGTGGCCCTGGCCGACGTCACCCCCACCATGATGCAATTGACCGACTGCGCCGTGCCCGAATACGTCGACTTTCAACCGCTGCCCGGCTTAGGGCTGCAAGAACAGCCGCGGCGCGACTACCTCTTTGGCATGATGGGCAACGGCTGGATGGCCTTTGACGGGCAGTGGAAACTGTGCAAGTACACTTCGGGCGAGCACATGCTCTTCGATTTGGGAAACGACCCGCAGGAAGTGCAAAACCGCATCCGCGACGCCAGCCAGCGCGATCATTGCCAGCGGCTCGACGCCGCCCTCACCGACGAAATCATGCGCTCCATCGTTTCGTCGCGCCAGGACCAGGTCGTCTACTTCGAAGACTTGTCCAACGATAAAGCCTTTGGCCAGTCGGGCTGGCAGCGGCCCTATCCGCGGCCTTTTTAACAAGGATAAACCCAAGTGAAAATTACCGAGATCCGCTCGTTTCTCGTCGATCGCTACCTGCTGGTCCGCGTCTACACCGACGCCGGCCACATCGGCAACGGCGAAGCCGGCCTGTGGGCGCACCACGGCGTGGTGCGCCAGGCCGTCTCCGAATTGAGCGAATACTACGTGGGCAAAGACCCCCGCCACATCGAACACCACTACCAGGTGGTGTCGCGCAACTCCCACTTTATGGGCGCGGTGTTGAGCGCCGCCTTGAGCGCCATCGACATCGCGCTGTGGGACATTCTGGGCAAGTCGGTGGACTTGCCGGTGTACCAGCTTTTGGGCGGCAAGTGCCGCGACAAAGTCAAAGTCTACGAGAACGTCAGCGGCAACCTACCCGAGGAATGCGCCGAGAGCGCGCGCCAGCAAGTGACCCAGGGTTTTAACTCGCTGCGCATGTCGCCGCTGGCCCCCGGCTTTGAGCAGGAGACGGCGACGCAGAACATTTCGACGGCGGTGGCGCGGGTGGCGGCGACGCGCCAGGCCATCGGCGAGGGCGTCGACCTGGGGATGGAGGTCCACCGCAACCTGCGGCCCGAAGAGGCCATCACCCTGGCGCGCGAATTGGAGCCGTTTAAAATCCTCTACTACGAAGACCCGCTGGCGCCGCAGAGCAACGAAGCGCTGGAGTACATCGCCCAACACATAAGCCTGCCCATCGCCACCGGCGAGCGCTTCTACAACATCTTTCAGTTTAAAGAATTGATCGACAAGAAAATCGTCAGCCTGATCCGCCCCGATGTATCGCTGGCCGGCGGTTTTACCCAGGTTAAAAAAATCGCCGGCATGGCCGAGGCCGCCTTTGTGGGGATCTTCCCCCACCTGATGGGCAGCCCCGTCAACAACGCCGCCTTTGCCCACCTGGCCACCGCCATTCCCAATTACGCCTTTATGGAGCACAACGCCCACTCCGGTTCCATAACGGAAATCGTCGACCAGCCGCTGCAAGTGGAAAACGGCTATCGCCTGCTCAACCAGCGGCCGGGCCTGGGCATTGAGATCGTCGAAGAGGCGCTGGAAAAGTACCCTTATGTCGGCGTGTCGATTAAGGGCAACTTCCACGCCGACGGGTCGGTGGCGCACTGAGCCGAGTCAAGATCTGAGAAGAATCGGATTGTATCATCGATTTGCTTTCCGTATGCAGTGCGAGCACATCATAGCCGTGTCGCAGTGGTCAGGTGCAGGCTGTAGACATTGGCGTCCGCCAGTACAAAGCGCGCTCTCACGTGCGCCAATCCCGGCGCGGTCGAAACCCCATCACCTGTTCGATCTTCCTCGTGCTGATCACACTCGCGTTGCCTTCCAGCCCCTCGCGAATCTCGCACGCCGCGCCAAAATTCTCCTTCACCAGATCAATGGTCGGCTCTAAAAACCGGGTCGTCGGTTGGGCAATCAGAAATGCTTCGTGGCCGTCGATATCGGCGTCCAGCGAGCGCACGTGCGTTTCCACCACATCGCGCGGATCCGCATACGCCCACATCACCAGCGTCCTCGGCTCGGCCCGCGTCGGCGCCGCCCACGGGAACTCGCTCTGCTGCTCGGGGTACACCACATTTGTAAAGCGCAGACTCACAACCGAGGTCGACGAACTGCGCGCCACCATCGCCCCAATGCACTCGCCAATCTGCTTGCTCAAGCCGTAGGGTTCAAACGGCATCATCGGGTGCGCTTCGTCCAGCGGCAGGTACTTTGTATAAAGGCCTGCGGATCGTGGGCCCAGCCCATCCCAAAGGCGCTCGACGAAAACACCACGCGCCGGACTTTATGCTCTTGCGCCGCGTACATCACGTTGAATGTGCTCAGCGTATTGTTATCGAAGGTCTCTTCTGGATCCCCACCCGGCCCGGGAATCGCCCCCATGTGAATGATGGCCTCGGCACCGGCGACCAGTTCGTTCACTTTAGCCCGATCGCCTAGATCCGTTTGCACAAACCGCGCTCCAAATCCTTCTGGTTCCACCGCCTGGTCCGTCCCTACCACCTCATGGCCCACGTCGGCCAACCGCTGTACGACCCGACCCCCAAGCCGTCCACCGGCTCCTGTCACAAGAATCATATTTTACCACCTATGTTCGACGAGCGTCTGGCCCGCGGTCCAAACACTCGTCGAGAAAGCTGCCAATCTCGTCCATTAAGGGCCTGTCGCGCTCGGCATCGAACCGCGGTTCTCCACTCTTGTCGTAGTGAGCTGTCGGGCCCTTCAGCAGACCCGGATCCTCCCAGGAGTAACGCGGGCAGATGTGGGCGGGCAGATCTGGGTCCGAATTGCCAAGAATGGAGTAGTTGATGCGAACCGCGTCGGTCGCCGCAAGTAACGCGTCGTCGACGCAGCCCATGTCGCGCAGGAATATGGCCCGTTCCGACTCGCTCAGATCATTCAGGCTTGATACTTGCGGGTCGGCCAGTAGGATGACATACCCGGGCAGGTACTGCCAGTCGGCCAACACCGCCCATCCCGATTGCAGGCGTCGGATGGCGGTTGGATTTTCACCGCAGCGCGCAGCAGCGATGCGCGGGCAAAGCTCCATTGCTCTCTTCATTGACACGCTTATGTAGCTTGGTCAGGTGACGAAGCGCGCTTCAATAGACTTTCCGCAGGGATCGAAAACACATTGTAAAGGCCCTCGATCATTCTCAGCGTCAGTGGACGCTTGCGGTTTAAAATCTCATACACCCGATTCTTGCGACCAATCACCGGCACTAGGTCATCTACCGTCAGGCCCTGTTGTTCCATACGAAACTTAATGGCTTCAACGGGATCGGGGAAATCAATGGGATAATGAGCGCGTTCGTAGGCCTCCACCAACGTCACCAACACGTCCAGGCGATCTCCCTCCGGCGTATCGGCGTGCGCCACGTACTGGCCGAGCTGCCGGCGAGTGAGGCGCTTTTGAAGATTGATCCGGGCAGCGTCTTCGAACAATGGGTTCTCATTGAATTGTTCTACCGCTGCAGTACCGCGGGCGCGGCCATACCCTGTCCACCTGGCGCACCCCGACCGGGGTCGAAGTAGACGCCGTCGTCGAAACCCCCAATGAATTAGTACCGATTGAAATCAAGTGGACCGACAGTCCCAGATCCGCCGACGCCCGTCACGTCGAAAAAATCATCGACGCACACTCAGACAAAAGCAGTAAGGGATTTGTGGTGTGCCGTACCCCGCACAAACAGCAATTGTCTGCACGCGTCACCGCCTTGCCATGGGACGAATTTTAAGCCAAGACGCCACCGAGCCCACCCTCAACCCTACGGCGGATCAACCGGCACCTTCTGCCGCTTCGGAATAAGCGGATCGTACTTAAACCCCCGCGTCCGCTTGCCAAATTCCGACCGCACCTCCCGCAATAGTTTTTCATCCCGACACAAATCCACCGCCGCCCCGGAAAAAACCTTGGCACTCTGCAAAATCGAGCGCTCGGCAAACGGCATTACCGCCTGCGCCGCCATGTCGCGATGATGCCCCGGCGTACCCTTCGTATAACAGACCATGTGAAACCGCCCCATCGGCGCCAGCCACGAAACATTGTCCTCGTCGCTCGACCCCCGCATCTGCGAGCCACTGCCCTCCTCCACCTTGGCGTCGAATTCCCCTTCGTAGCCCAGTTCTTTAACACGCTGCCGATCCGCCTTGGTAGCACGCGGCGGACCAAAGAGCTCGAGGTTGCGCCGCACCACCTCGCACATGGCGTCGTTGGGCAAGCGCGGGTACACCGCCGTAATGCGTTTCCATTCGACCTCGGTGTCGGTGGCCGTGGCTGCGCCGCGGGCGCAATTGTGCAAACGCTCGCGCACCTCGTCTACCTCGTCGCGATCTTTGCCGCGCACGTAGTACCAAACTCGGGCGCGCGCCGGCACCACATTGGGCGCGTCGCCGCCGTCGCGAATAACGCAGTGGATGCGCACATTTTCGGGCACGTGTTCGCGCAGGTAATTGGCGGCCACGTCCATCAGCATCACCCCGTCCAGGGCGCTGCGCCCCAAGTGGGCGCTGGCGCCGTGCGCGGTTTTGCCCGAGAAGTCGTAGACCAGCGAATCCAGCGATGAGCCGCCGAAGTTATTTACACCCGTACTGTCGGCGGGGTGCCAGGCCAGCACCGCGTCCAGGTCGCCAAAGGCGCCGTCGCGGGCCATGTACACTTTGCCGGCCAGGGTTTCTTCGGCCGGACATCCGTAATAAACGATCCGGCCTTTAAAGCCGCTAGCTTCGAGCACGTTTTTTGCGGCGACCGCACCTGCGGCCGGGGCTACGCCCAAAAGATTGTGCCCTCACCCGTGGCCCCAGGCGCCGTCCGCAGCGCCGCAATTGGGCAAAGCGTCGTATTCTCCCAGTAAACCTACAGACGGTTTACCCGCACCCCAAATAGCCCGAAACGCCGTGGGAATATTCTTAAAGGGAAATTCAACTTTAAAACCATTCCCTTTCAGGTACTCGGCCAAACGCTGCGCCGATTGCGTTTCGCGAAAAGGGCGCTCGGCCCAGGCGTGGATCTGGCGCGATACGGCCCGGGCCTGCCGCGCCTGGTCCCGCACGACCTGGTCGATACGTTTCTTTTTTGTGCTGGCGTTCATGGCAATCTCCTTATAGTGTAAAACGATAAGTACTCGTGCACCGTCCGAACTTTCAGTCATATACTAGGCGCCCACCCATCCGGCAGCAAGCCCAGAAAAGGCGGAAACACATTATGGAAATAACCAAAGTAACACCGTGGCTGATCAACACCCCCTGGCCCTACCTCGACACCGCCGGCGAAGAACCGCGCGACGGCGAGTACGTCTTTGTCCAGGTAGAAACCGACCAAGGCCTGAGCGGCTGGGGCGAGATCACCGTCTCCAGCCCCTGGGCCAATCGGGCGGCCTGCGCCATTGTGGCGCAGGCGGGCGGACTCATCGAGGGCGACGACCCCGGCCGCATCGAGGCAATCTGGCACAAAGTGTTCAGGGAATTCACCTACATGGGCACGCGCGGCGCCGTCTCCAGCGTCGTCAGCGCCATCGACATCGCCCTGTGGGACATTCGCGGCAAACAATTGGGCCTGCCCATCTACGAACTACTGGGGGGCTCGGTGCGCGATTCCATTGCCCTCTACACCCACCCCAACGGCGGCAGCGAACCCGAAAGCATCGCCGCCGCCTGCAAAGCCATCGTCGAAACCGGCCACACCGCCCTCAAAACCGACCCCTTCCCGCACCACCCGGAGGAAGCCAACGGCTACCTGAGCGGCCAGATGGACGCCGCCGGCGAAGAGTTGGGCGCCAACATCATTGCCGCCATCCGCCAGGCCGTCGGCCCCGACGTCGAAATCCTCATCGACTGCCACGGCCGCTTTAATGTGGCCACCGCCATCCGGCTGGCCAAGCGCCTGGAGCCCTATCAAATCGGCTGGTTTGAAGAACCGGTCCCGGTGGAAAGTTACCACGCCCTGCGCCAGGTGCGCGACAACACCAGCGTGCCCATCTGCGTCGGCGAGCGCCTCTACACCCGCTACGAGTTCGTCCCCGTCTTCGAAGGCGAGCTGGCCGACTACATCATGCCCGACGTCACCTGGACCGGCGGCATATCCGAACTCAAAAAAATCGCCACCATGGCCGAAGCCTACTACGTCCCCATCTCCCCCCACGACGCCAGCGGCCCCATCAACATTGCCGCCGGCGCCCACGTCATGATGACCACGCCAAACTTCTACAAACTCGAAACGTGCCGCGCCAAACTAAACTCCTACGACGTCCTCATCGACACCCCCTTAGACATCCGCAACGGCCACCTCCACCTCCCCCCCCCGCCCCGGCCTGGGCTTC
>CAXGRO010000073.1:0-13943 GCA_964012055.1 uncultured bacterium | reverse complement strand
CCCAGGAAGCCGGGCCCTACTTCCTCGCGGCGCACTCCTTTGGGGGACAGGTGGCCCTGGAGATGGCCCGGCAGTGGCGCGCCGCCGGCGAGGAGATGGGACTGCTGGCCATCCTTGATACGCCGGCGCCGGTCTTCGCCCGACAGCCGCTGGGACGCACCTGGGATGAGGCCGATTGGTTGGCCAAGGTCGTCTCCGAAATAGAGTTGTTCTTCGGCGTCGATCTGCGGTTGAATGCCGCCCAATTGCGTCTCCTGGTGCCGGAGGAACAATTAGAGAAAGTCGCCCAGGGGTTGCGCCACTGTGGTCTCTGGGCACCGGATGCTGACGTGGCACAGTTGCGCGGCTTTTTGCAAGTTTATCAGGCCCAAACCCGCATCGAATACCGGCCGCCGACGGGAACCGCGTTGGGACCCGTCGCTCTGTTCAAGGCTGCCGACGAAGGCGAGGGCGGGGAAGAGAACGAGGATCTGGCGCGCCTCCTGCGGGAAAGGGCCTGGGGATGGGAGGGCTTTGCGGCGGGGGAGGTGGAGGTGGCGGAGGTGCCGGGAGAACATCTGACGATGCTGGGCGAGCCGCACGTGGGGGCGCTGGCGACCGCGCTGGACGCCTGTCTGGCCCGGCACCAGGCGGCAACAAACGCTTTACCCTTCAAGGACGGAAATGACAGAGAGAGGTATTAAAGACGAAGAAGCTGCTTATTGGGCGGGAAAATTGAGTCCCTTTGCCCGCGGGGGAGGCGCCTGTCCCTGCCCGCTGGACGGCGACGGCGAGGGGTGGACTCTGGCGCCACTGGCCGCCGGCGCGCTGGACTTCGACGCGGCGCTGGCCGGTCTGGCCCTGGTCGGCGCCCGCTACGCGCCCGGCACTCCCCTGCTAATAGCCAGCCCCGAAGAGGGCGGCTGGCGCTTTTACGCGCCGTCCCTGGAGGGCGCGGTCGACTGCCGGGAAGTTCTGGGCGTGGTGCGCGCCGAGATTGAGATCGTGCGCGACAAGCGGGCGCTCTCTTGGGATCAGGTGAGTGTGTGGCTGGAAATTACCTCGGCTCGGGCCGAGGAGGCTCTGGCGCAGACCGTCGTGGTGGCGGGGGGTGAGACGGCGACTTTTCCAAGTGGCGCGCGCCTGGTGTTGAGCACCGGTGGCGCCGGAGCAAGAGGAGCTATTCACGGTGCTCGGGCGCACTACCCAGCGCCCTTCGCGCAGCAGTTTGCCGCCCACTGCGAACGCGCACTAGAGTGGTTGAGTGCCGCCGGGACGGCGCCGCTGGAACTGTTGAGTCCCGATCAACAGCGCCGCGTGGCAGTGGAATACAACCGCACGGAAGTGGCTTTCTCGCCTGGAGCGACGCTGCACGATCTGGTCGCCGAGCAGGCGGCGCAAACGCCCGAAGCCGTGGCCCTATTGCATGAAGGGAGCGCGTGGACCTATGGGGAGTTGGAGCGCTGCGCCAACGGTCTGGCCGCCTATTTTCGCGCCGATCTGGGCGTGCAGCCCGGTGATTGCGTTGGTCTCATGGTGCGGCGCTCAGCCGAGATGGTGGCGGCGATGCTGGGGCTGCTGAAAGCCGGGGCCGCCTATGTGCCGATTGATCCGAAACACCCCCCAGCGATCGTTTCCCACATCGTCGAGCAATGCGCTATTGGGCTGCTGGTGGTCGATTCGGATTCGCTGGGACGGGCCGAAACGTTTGCCGGCGATCTCTTCGTTCTCGATGTGGAATTGGAGGAGGTGGAGGGGCTGGACTCGCCGTCCGGGACGGAGGCCGAGGAGAGCGATCTGGCCTACGTCATCTACACTTCGGGGTCGACCGGCCTGCCCAAGGGGGTGGCCGTCGAACACCGGGCCATCGTCAATAGTATACGCTGGCGCAATCAGTTCTACGGCACCGGTCCCCACAGTTGCAATCTGCAATTGCCCTCTTTCGCCTTCGACAGTTCGGTGCTGGATATCTTCGCCGTACTGTGCGCCGGCGGTCGGTTGTTGATCCCCGACGAGGAGCGGCGCCTCGATGCGGCCTACCTCGACGCTTTGATCGCCGCGCACGGGGCCACCAGCTTTATCGCCACGTCCAGCTACTATCGCTTGCTGGTGGGACAATTGGACGCCGGCAAGGCGGCGCTGCGCCAAATTACCCTCGCCGGCGAGGCGACCACGCCGGAACTGGTGGCGCAGCACTACCGGCATTTGCCCGAGGTCGAGTTGTACAACGAATACGGGCCCACCGAGTGCGCCGTCTGTGCCACCGCCTGTCGTTTGCCCCCGGGAGAGAGGGCCGTGTCTATAGGGGCCCCCATCGCCAACGTCAAGGTTCTGGTGCTCGACGCCGATCAGCGGCTGCTGCCGTCCGGGGCCGTCGGCGAGATCTACCTGGGCGGGGTGGGACTGGCGCGCGGCTATCTGGGCAATGAGGCATTGACGCGGGCGCGCTTTATAGACAGCCCCTTGCCCCAGTTTTATCAGGGCCGTCTCTACCGCACCGGGGATCTGGGCTTCTGGCGCGAGGACGGCACCCTGGGCTGCTGCGGGCGGGTGGACAATCAGGTCAAAGTGCGCGGTTTCCGCATTGAAATGGACGAGGTCGAGCGGCAATTGCTCGCCTGCCCGCAGGTGGAAGGCGCGGCGGTGATCTGCCGGGACCACGGCGGCGGCCGCCACCTGGCCGCCTTTGCGGTGCTGGGCCAGGGCGGCCAGGTGGCCGATTTGCGCCGCTATCTGGAGGAGCGGCTGCCCTATTACATGGTGCCCGACTATTTCCGCATTTTGTCTCAGATGCCGCTGAATGTGAACGGCAAAGTGGACCGGCAGAAACTGGCGGGACTGCCGCTGGACGAGCAGCTGGAGAGCGGTGCGGCGATCAGCGGCGAGAAGCGGGCCTTGTTGGATCTGTGCCGGATCGTATTCCGCCAATCCCAATTGGGTCTGGAGGACGATTTTTTTGAGGTCGGCGGCAATTCGCTCAAAGTGCTAGAAATGATCGCCCAGGTGCGGGACGAGCTATGCGTGGACCTGGCCATCATCGATGTCTACACCCATCCGACGGTCCAGGCTCTGGACCGTCGGATGGAAGAACTGAGGGCCAGCAAGCCCTCCGTGGGCTGAAAAGTTTATTGCAATTTTGCATAAGTGAATTTAATTGAAAGACCACTGAGGACAATTCCAATTCACGGGGAGAAATGCCATGGACAAATCAGAGGCGGCGGACAGGGAATTCGCCCAAAAATACGATGTGATTATCTGCGGCGGCGGGTTGGCCGGCCTGGCGCTGGCGCGCCAATTGTCGCTCTATAGTCCCGAGCTGGCGGTGCTGGTGCTCGAAAGGATGCGTCGGCCGCTGCCCGAGTCGACGTTGAAAGTGGGAGAATCGACCATCGAATCGGGCGCCTACTACTACGCCCAAATCCTGCAATTGGAGGACTATATCGAGGCGCATCATCTGGAGAAGCTGGGGTTGCGCTACTTTTACGGCGGCGGCCATCTCCCCCTCGAAGAGCGCCCCGAATTTGGCGTCGACCGCTTTTTGCCGGCCAAGTCGTACCAGCTCGACCGGGGCTTGCTGGAGGACCATTTGCGCCAGCTGGCCGACGCGGCGCCCAACGTCGACCTGTGCGAGGGGGTCTCGGTGCAAGACATTGTCATCGATCCGTCGGCGCCGCACCACGAAGTGATTGTCCGGCAGGGGGAGCGGAGCTGGAGGGCGCGCGGGCGCTGGGTGGTCGACGCCCTGGGCCGCCGCCGCTTATTGCAGAAGAAATTTGGCCTGGGGGCGGAGCAGGCGGGCACGTTCAGTTCGGCGTGGTTCCGCGTGCGGGGCAAATTGGACGTGGCCAGCCTGGCGCCGGAGAGCGCCGTGGAGTGGCGCCAGCGGGTGCGGGAATCGCGCTGGAACTCGACCAACCACCTGATGGGCCAGGGCTATTGGGTCTGGCTCATCCCGCTGTCGCCGGGCAATACCAGCGTCGGCATCGTCGCCTCAGAGGAATTCCATCCTCTGAGCCAGTTCAATTCGTACGATAAGGCCCTGGCCTGGCTGGAGCGACACGAGCCGCTGGTGGCGCGAGAAGTGAGCGCCTACGAGTTGATGGATTTTAAGCGCCTGCGCGACTACAGTTATACCTCAAAGCAGCTCTTCTCGCTAGACCGCTGGTGCTGCGTGGGGGAGGCAGCGGCCTTTGCCGATCCCTATTATTCGGTGGGCTCCAATATGATCGGCTTTGCCAACGGCCTGGCCTGCCGTCTGGTGCACCTGGAGCGCGAGGGGCGATTGGAAGAGGCCTTTGTCGATCACGCCAACCAGCTTTTCCTGGCGATCAACGACGCGCTCACCGACACCATTCACCGGGGTTATCCCTTCCACCACAACGGCCAGGTGATGGCCATGAAGACGATCTGGGATTACTACATCGGCTGGACCACGACCGATCCCCAATTCTACCAGGATGTCTATCTGGAGCCGAAACAGGCGCGCACCATGAGTAGCCTGATTGCGCGCATCGTCGTGGCCCAGGCGAAGATGATGCGCCTTTTTGAGGATTGGGCCGCGCGGCGCCCGGAGCCAACCTACACCTTCGACTTCATCGACTATATTCAGGACTTGCCGACGCTGCGCCGGCTCTTCGTGCGCAATCTGCCGCCCCGCCGCGAGCGCTTTCGCGAGGTGCTGGCCAATCTGCGCGAGTCCATCGGCCACATTGAGGAACTGGCCCACGTCATCTTCTTCTTCGCCGTGCGCGACGTGCTGCCGGAGCAGGCGGAGCGTCTGGCGGAACATCCCTGGATCGAGATCACGGCGATCGGCCTGGACCCGGATCGCTGGCAGGCGGACGGGCTCTTTGAGCCGCAAACGCCGGCGCGGGATCTGGGCCTTCTCAGTGGCGAAATCGGCGCCCTCTTTCGCCCGGTTGAGGCGCCCCTCTCCGCCGTTTGAAGCACTTGCGCTGGTCGGCCCCTGCCGGGGGGCCGGGCGGAAATTTGTTATCCGGACCCTCAGGGTCCGGAGGTTTCGGCGTCCTCCATTTTGCGGCGCAGGCTCAGCGGCCGCATGTCCGTCCACACACTCTCGATATGGGTCAGGCATTCTTCTTTGGTGCCGCTCTTTCCGTCGTCGCGCCAGCCTGGGGGGGTGTCTCGTTCGGCGGGCCAGATGGAGTATTGTTCCTCGTGGTTGACGACCACTTTGTAAATGATGTCGGTATCGCTCGTTTCGCTCATGAGACGGCCTCGTTTCGCGTCTAGGGTGATTTGCCGCCGGCAGTGCGTTTTAAAATAATCTATCTGAAAGTTTTTGTGAACACTTATTATTTCGGGGCAAATGGGCAAGGTTGCAAACCCCTCCACCTAGGCCTGGCGCCAAAATTTTCCGCCCCTCCTTTTTCGCTGTGCCACATCGGCATAATCTTCTTTGGTGCGATATGGAGTAGTTAGTAAAATATGGTGAACGATGTCAAAGAAACTTTTGGAGGGATGCGATGTTCTATAAGACTTCTGAAGACCACGGACTGCGCCACAATCCGTTCAACGCAATTGTCGTGCCTCGGCCGATCGGCTGGATCTCGACGGTGGATGCTCAGGGGAGGGCGAATCTGGCGCCTTATTCCTTTTTTAACGCCGTCGCCTACAGGCCGCCACAGGTGATGTTTGCCGCGACCAGCAACCACGCTTTTGGCGGCTTGAAAGATACGGTGAGCAATGCCGAAGAGACCGGGGAATTCGTTGTCAACCTGGCTACCTGGGAATTGCGGGAGCAGATGAACGCGTCGGCGGTGCCGGCGCCCAGAGAGGTGGACGAATTCGACTATGCGGGTTTGACCAAGAGCGAATCGGAGCTGGTCAAACCGCCCCGGGTGGGCGAAAGTCCGGTGCATATGGAATGTACCTATACGCGGACGGTCGAGCTGTTGACGGACGATGCGGAAAGTCCGAATACGGTCGTTTTTGGCCAGGTCGTGGGGATTCACATCGCCGACTGGGCCATCGTCGACGGCATGGTCGAAACCACCCGGCTGCAACCGGTGGGGCGGCTCGGTTATATGGATTATGTGTGCGTGACCGAAGCTTTTTCGATGGAGAGGCCGACCTGGCCCGAAGCTTCCCAGACTTGACCATAGAAAATAAAAGCCCTTTATATTTTTATAGAAGCTCATAGCATCGATCGACCCGGCTGCCGCAACATCTTACCCAAATGCGGCGCGGGACTCAGCCATTATTGATACGGGGGCGGAGTACATGTACAAACCTATCGCCGAACAGCGACCGGATCGCTATAAGGTATCGGTGGACGAATACAAACAGTACCAGGCCGAAGGGTATTTGCGCGTAGAAGGCCTGGTGGCTTTGGATGAAGTAGAAGAACTCAAAAATAGGGCGATGGCCATCCTCACGGGCGAGGTGGAGGTGCCCGGGGTGGAGCCGCCGTCTCTGGAGGCGGACGGGGAGGCGGTGGGCAAGCGCTTTGTCCGCGTCCACATGCTGCACCGCAACGACTTTATGAGCGAGCGCTTTTTGCTGCACCCGCGCATTTTGGATGTGGTCGAGGTTTTGGTCGGCCCCGATGTGCTGGCGTTGCAGACCATGCAGTTCTTCAATCAGCCGGGCAGCGGCGGTCAGGGCTGGCACCAGGATTCTTATTACATTACGACTTATCCCGACACCTTGATCGGCACCTGGTTGGCGCTGGATCGGGCGGACGAGGAGAACGGCTGTTTGTGGGTTTTGCCCGGTTCAAACCACGAGCCGATCTATCCGGGCGCGGGGGTGGGCCATCCGGTCCACGCCGAGGGGGCGTTTGCGCAGATAGAAACGGTGGAAAACATCAGCCATCTGGACGACGAGGTGAATACATTGAGTGCGATTGCCCGGCGCTACGGCGACCCGGTGCCGGTGGTGGTGGACCCGGGAGACGTGGTGTTTTTTCATCCGCACCTCTTACACCGCTCCCATCCGAATAGGGCCGAGGAGCGCTGGCGCCGCGCCTTTGTCAGCCACTACTGCAATGCGCGCTCCTGGGTGCCGTGGAACCACGGCGCTCCGTACGAGGGCGAGGCGGCCAACTACTTGCACATTCTGGCCCGGGGGACGACCCATCTGCCATTTGCCCAACCCCAATTCGGCACGCCGTGTGCCGCCCAAAAAGCAGAGGCGGGAGGTGGGGCTCGGCGCATGGTGGCGGTGGGTGGCGATATGGAACCCGAAGGGGGTTGAGGCGGCCTTAGTTCGCACTCATGTCCCTTTGAGATCGGCGAGCATTTTTTGCAGATTTGCTTCGATAAAATCGAGTATCTCGTCGCGCCCGGCCAGCGCGCCGCCAATGTAGTCGAGCGGCTGCAGCTTCGATTTTTTATTGTATTCCCTTCGTTGGCTTATTTCACATAAGAGGGGATCTAGCTGGTCTGCAGGCAATGCCTTCTGCTCCATACTGTCCACCAGGCCAATGTAGCGGTCCAGATATCCGACGTATCGGGCGCCTTCCGCCAGTGAGGCGGCATACCAGCTGAGGTAGGCGCGGCTGCGGTCTGCGATATTGTCTTTTTGCAAGCCCTTTTCCAGTATTTCGGATGCTTTGATCGTGGCCGCCAGGGATTGCCGTATTCTGGCGCGTATCCGGCCTTTGGTCACTGCTGAATTTTTACAGGGCCAGCTGTAAAATTCAAACACGCTGCCTTCGCGGCTGCCTGCTCCTTCTCCCGTCTCTTCCCCTCTCACCTCACCGCGAATGAGCCCGCTGTTGTCCAGGTACGGTATGGGCGGCTCGCCGTTTTCCCCTTGTACCAGGAACATCTCGTGCATCACCTCACCCGCCACTTTGCCGTAAAGTTTTGTACAGGCCGTTGCGAGGAAATTTTGGTACAGGGCCGCCGGTTTAAATTGGTTGTATTGGCATTGAAAGTAGAGCTCTCTAAAACCGGCGTAATCGGTCGGCTTTTCCGCCAGCCTAAAGAAGTCGCTGTTGTGCGGGTTCCACATATACTCTGCGTTGAGTAGCTGCAGCGGCTCCGAGTACGAATGTCCGCAAGAGGTAACGAGCATGTCGACGCCGTCGAACATATAGTTTAAAGCCGGCGTCGCTAAAAAGAGTTGGTCGTTATAGTGCCCGTCGGCGCCGTAAAAATAGAAGATGCTATACCCCTGTTCGGCGCCGTCGGCGGCTAGCGCTGCTTGCAGTTGGGGCACCCGGCGCGAGTTTTCGGTGTGGTTGAAAAAGATCTCTCTGAATCCGGGAAACACCTTGTCCCGATACTGTAAAAGCCCGCTTAAGGTCGACCAGTATTGCAAGCCTGTTTTCCACTTGTCATCGCCCATGACATAGGACAAATAACCGGGGCTTATCGGCACGATTAGACACTCTTCCGCAGCTACATAGGCTTCGCTGCGGACGCTGCGCACGGTCTCGGCCAGCCGGTTGTAGAGGTAGGCGTAGGCGCCGGCCATGCCGTCCGCCGCCGTCACTTCGTCGTTGGGCCATTTTTGGCGACAGGCCGGGCAGCGCTTTACCCAGGTTTGAGAATCTAAGCCTTCATCCTGCTGGTGTATGTAGAGGGCGCCAGGCTCTACCGCCTCGACGAACGTTCTTATCTCTTCCAGCCTCAATTTCATCAGGGTTTCGTTTGACAGACAGGTGCCGCAGTAGTTTTCCCCGGCAATGCAGGAGTAGATCTCGCCGTGTGGGTATTCTTTGCGGTTCTCCAAAATCTGGCCGCGGTAAAGGTGGGGTTTGTTGCGCAAGCCGCCGCCTATCCCGGTCCCGTAGCCGCTGTACAAAAGGTGAATGCCGCGCAACCTGGCTTGCCGATTGAGCTCTCGCATCAAAGCGGCGTACTCCGGAAAGCTATGCAAGCCCCAGCCGAACCCGTCAAAGATGATGATATTTACCTTGTACTGCAGGGCCATGTCCAGTTTTTCTTGGATGCGCTGTCGGTAGGCGCCAATCCCGTCGCCCCAGTCGTAACCCCAATCCGCGTACTCGACTTTGAGCAGCCACCGATTGCCCCGGTACTTGTGCTGGGGATAATCCTCGACGAGTACATGCGGTAGCCCCAACTCGCCGGCGTCCTCTGCAAACAGCTGAATGAGTGTGGCAATGCCGTACTGCGCCCCCTGATCGCTTTGGGCGCAAACGTACACCGGCTGTTGTGGGGCGCACAGTACGACGTATCCCTGCTCGGCGGCGTTTTTTTGCTGAAACACTCCCAGGTTGAGCTGAGGCGGTAGATCCCTCTCTTGCAGTGCCCCGTGGCTGTATAGGACGATATCTTCCTGTGTTGCCGGCATTTGACCCCATTGAATGTTAAAATGAAGGCCAAATTTATCTTGCAACTCTCTCTTTAAATACTCCGCGGCAAAAAGCAGTTTGGCGGTCTGCTCTTCCATGATGCACAGGGTATAAACCCGGTCTCTGGCATAGATTTTTCGAGCGGAATCGAGGCGGCGGACTTTTTGTGGCGTCGGGATTATTTTTAGGGCGTTGGTGGTCAATGGTTTAATATCATTCCTTGTTTATGCCAAAAAATATAAAGGGCCTTTTAGGGGTTGGGGTCAAGCGGTGTGGGGCCATTTGGCTGAGATAGTCTTTTAGGCCTACGCCTGCGGCCGGGTTGAGTCGGGCCCGGCGCTTGACCCTTGCGCGGAACTAGGGTATGATAAACGGAATATCGAAGGAGGCGCTGCGCGATGGGCCCAGGTGGTTATGGCGCCCGAATCGGTGCAGGACGAACGAGAAAGGATCATAGCTAAATGACACAACCGTATTACGATTTCTGCGTGGCCGCGGGCAAGCCAGCCGGCCGCGATGCTACAGGTGGTGGTCAGCAGTGGGCCGACAGCGCCCTGTACACCTGCCGGCTCGACGCTGACGGCATCCGCATCGTCAGCTCGACCGAATTACCCAGTTCTCCCCCTGGATATATGGCTCTTGCCCAAACGCGATTGGGGGAGCAAATACTCTACGCCGCAGGTGGCGAGGAGATATCGTGGTTCTCGATTGGCGACGAGAACCAATTAGTGCTGCGCGGCAGCGCGCCAACGGGTAGCGGTGGCGCTTCGCACCTGTGCACAGACGGAGATGCGCGTTTATTGTTCACGGCCAATTACGGCCCTGGCACGGTATCTCTGCTGTCCATCGCCGAGGACGGCGCGCTGGGCGAAGCCAAAGTTTATGCGCACGGCCCTGGTGCACATGACGGCGCTGTAGGTACCTGGGGCGAAGGGCCGCAATTTAGGCAAGAGTCGGCACACCCTCACGGAGTGGTGGTATGTGGCGGGCAGCTCTACGTTGCGGATCTGGGGACGAATCAGGTGGTCTGCTGGGATATCGACTTTGACAATGACGCGCTGCAAGAGGCAAGCGCTATCACCCTGCACGACCTGGCGGGGCCTCGGCACATTCAGTTCACGAGCGATGGCGAGCTGGGGTTTGCTCTCAATGAGTTGGACAATACGGTCAGTGTGCTGCAACGCGACGCCGCCAAAGGGGGCGCACTCTCGTTGATACAGACGCTTTCCTCGTTGCCAGAGGGCTGGGCGGAAGCCCACACCGACCCTGCGACGTTTCCAAACGAAGTCTACTCCAAACCTTCGCACGCATCCGAACTGCTTCTTTCGCCCGATGACCGCTTTGTGTATGCCAGCAACCGCGGGCACGATTCTATTGCGGTTTTTGCGGTGGATGCGTCGAGCCAAAAACTCACGCCGGTGCAGTTTGAGCCGACGCGGGGGCGGATTCCCTGGGTCTTTTGTTTGAGCCTGGACGGTCGCTTTGTGGTAGTGCAGAACAATCACACCAGGGCTTCTGAGGCGGGGCCGGACAGTGTAGTGGTGTTTCTACGGGATGAGTCCACTGGGCTTTTGAGCCTAACGGCGGCGCGCCTGGAATTTTCAACGGTGTCCTCTGTTTGGGCACTGCCTGGGAGCTAACTTAGAATGATCATCATTTGGGACGGCGGCCGATACTGGATTAATGGGCCGTTTGCGACTGAAAAAATAAAAGGAGAAACGACATGAGCGAGACAGCAGCCGGCCTTACTCCCTTCCTGGACTGGTACGATATATGGGCGGGATTGGCCGGCGTAAACGAAAACGGTGAAATCTGGCTGCAGGATCCGCCCGTGGGCGTGCACCTTTCGGTGCAGCCGGCTCAGCGCTCCGAAGTTTTCTTGCGGGCGGAGAAACCCTGGGAACAGGGCGGCTTGCATTACCCCTGCGTTATACTCGACGACGGTCTCTATCGCCTGTGGTACTGGTGCGCGGGGCCTGACAAAAGCGCCTTTCGCCTGCACGGCTACGCCGCAAGCAAAGACGGTTTCCACTGGGAGCGGCCCCAGCTGGACCTGGTGGAGTACGAGGGGTCTACAGCCAACAACCTGGTGTCTCGCTACGAGGATTTTGAACTCAATTCCGTGTTCATCGACCCCAACGCCCCGCCCGAAGAACGCTATAAATCTATCAGCCCTCGGACTATTTTTTTCCGCGACGGGGTATTAGATCCAGACATGGGCTGGGAAGAGTTCCGCGCCCTGGGGGCCCAGACCGATGCCGCTACCGACCCGACGAAAAACACCATGGAGGCCGTGAAAGAAAAATTTGGGGTGTGGCGCGATAATGTGGTGATGGGCGCGGTGTCGGCCGACGGGTTGCGCTGGCGCGTGCTGGACGAACCGCTGGTGAACGTGGGCGGCACGCCCCTCGACACCCAGAACATAGCCGCTTACGAACCCGAGACCGGCGAGTACGTGGCCTACCTGCGCGGCTTTCCCGAAGAGCTGCAACACAACTTTAGGGGCCGCCGCGCCGTGCGCAAGGTGGCGGGCAAGCAATTTGGCAACTGGAGCGCGCCGCGCTACGTGCTGATGGCCGACCCGCAGGACCGCTGCGACGACGATATCTACACCTCGGCCTATTGCCGCTATCCCGGCGTTGCCGGGTTGCACCTGATGTTTCCCGCCATCTACCACCGCATGGATAGCGAACTCGACGTGCAGCTGGCGGTGAGCCGGGACGGGTGGAACTGGAGCCGGCCCGAGCGCAAGCCCATTATCACGCGCGCCGCCGAAGGCGGGGAGTACGGCATGATCATGGCTGGCCCGAATCTGGTGCCGCTCAACGAGCGGGAGTGGGGTCTGCCCTATGCCTGCACCTACAGAAGACACGATCGCGCCCCCTGGGAGGAGAAGCCGTGCAGCGACGTATTGCGCTGGGCGATCTGGCAGCGGGACCGCCTGGTGGCCCTCGAAGCGCCGGGGGAGGGGCGCGTGACCACCATCGGACGCACCTGTCACGGCGAGCAATTGCGGCTGAATTTTCAGACGCTGAAGGCCGGCTGGATTAAGGTGGAGATCGTGTCGCCGCCCACCGAACCCATAAGTCGGGTAGAACCCATCGAAGGGTTCAGTCTCGCCGAAGCGGATCCGCTCAGCGGCGACGAGTTGGATCAGGTGGTGACGTGGAACGGCGGCCGGAGCGACCTTTCCTCGCTGCAGGGCCGCAAGGTGGCGGTGCGCATCCACATGGCGCGGGCCAAGGTTTTTTCGCTGGCTATTTGAAAATCAGTTGGGCGGAGGAGGTTTGCCCTGGGAACTCCACAGAACCGGCACATGATTCTCGGTCATTGGTAAAACCAATCGGGCTGGATGCGGGCGATGTGCGGGCCGTCCAGGGCGGCCCGCGATCGGCGGAATAACAAGCGTAGATGCCGGGTCGCCCGTCGGGCAGTTCGGCAAAGGCATACAGTAATTTTCCGTCCCGAAGCTCGACGATATCGCCGTTCATCCCTCTGGTGAAGAACGGCGGCTCGACTGGGTATACGTGGATATCACAGAACATAATACTTACGCCTCTAACCGGCCTGCCCACCGAATACATCCTGCGATGTGCTCGTGAAACCAGTCCTGGTGCCACAACTCGTCCCGGTGTCCCAGCGCCGTATACATCACCCGGCCCGCTCCGTATTGGTGGCACCACCCCATGGCATAATCCTCATCCTCCCGATTTCCCTTTGACGCATCCACCGACTCGTTGTCCAGCCGCATCAACACGTGCGTCTTGTCTCGATCCCAGTTCTTAAAGGTATAAACCTCCTCCGTCACCTGGAAACGATCCCCCAGCATGCGGGTGGCCGGGTGATCCCCGTCCTCCACAATCACAGAGACCTCCTGATGCCACGGGTGGCCGTTAAAATACCCCCCGATCATCTCCCCGTATTCTGGCCAGTCATAGCAGGTATCCGTTGCATTGTGGATCCCCAGAAACCCCTTTCCGCCCTTCACAAAATCCAGGATCGCCTGCTTCTGCGCGTCGTCAAACGGCAAGTTTCCAGTTGTGGCAAACGCCAGGATATCAACCTTTTCCATGTTCTCGGCGTTAATGCGATCCAACCGATGTGTTGTCAACACATTCCAATCATGCTTCCTCCCGATCTGCTTCAAAGCGACCTCCGCATCCGGCAAGTAGCTATGCTCAAACCCCGCCGAATGGCGTAAAAACAGGATATTCATAGCGGACCTTCCTTTCTGAGAAAAAAAGAACAGCTCATTCCGTATTGGACAAGCACCTGGATGTCGAACAGGAATTTTCTTCTGCGGTAATTTTATGCGCCGCGATCCCCAGGTACTATCGGCAGTACGACATGCGATGGCATGTCCCCACCGATGTGGACGTTATTGGTGGCGACGACGGTGTGGGTGTGGCGGCCGACCGGCTCGCCGGTATTGGGGTTGACTTCGAGGCGCGGGAAGTTGCTGCTGGCGATGTCGACGCGGATGCGGTGGCCGGCCTGGAAGAGGTTGGCGGTGGTCGGCAGGACGATGGTGATGGGGTAGATCGCGCCCGGCTCCATCATTTGCGGCTCGGTCCAGGAGCCGCGATAGCGCATGCGCAGAACGGTGTCGGTGAGGTTGAGCTCGAAGCCTTCGGGATAGTCCTCGTTGGGCGGGTAGACGTCGACCAGCTTGGCGGTG
>CAXGRO010000072.1:0-13956 GCA_964012055.1 uncultured bacterium | reverse complement strand
GTTGAAATTCGTAAGTGATTATTTATCAACAAGTTAAAAATTTCAATATCTATTTACTTAAGCCGTTATTTATCAATGACTTACAAAAAGTGTACACAGTATTGTTATAACGAATGCGGCAAAAAAGGTCCTGGGATTCATAGTTGTTCTCCGTGGGGAAACACCAAATTGGGTTGGCTCATTGGGCAATCTTACGATTTAACCGCACCCTCCATCAACCCGGCCGTCAAGCGCTTTCTGACCAGCAGAAACAGCAAAACCGTGGGCACGGTGGCCACCACGGCCGTGGCCATCAAATAATTCCATTCCACCACATTGTTCTTTTCCCACGCGTAGAGGGCCATGGTAATCGGCTGCATTTCGCGTTTGGAAACCAGCACCAGAGCAAAAATAAATTCATTCCAGGCGCTGACAAAAGTAAAAATGGCGGTAGTCGTCAGCCCTGGGGCGGTCAGCGGCAAGGCGATTCTAAACACCATGCCCGTCCGCGAAAGGCCGTCGATCATGGCGGCGTCTTCCAGTTCCTCGGGAATGCTTTTGAAAAACCCCCGCAACATCCATATAGAAAACGGCAGGGTGATCGCGGTATTCACGATTATCAAAGCAGTGTAGGTGTCCAGCAGTTGCAGCGCCTTCATCATCTTGAACAGAGGGATGAGCACAATGACCGGCGAAAACATCTGCACCACCAAAATGCTTATGCCAAACAGGCCGCGCCCGCGAAATTTGATGCGCGCCATGGCATACGCCGCCGGGGTCGCCACAACAATATTAAAAAACACCGCAGCCAGGGCGATGAACAGACTGTTCAACAGGTGCCGCGCCATTGGGATGCGAGTAAAAACCTCAATGTAATTGTGCCATACGAAGAGGCTGGGCACCAACGTCGCCGGGGATTGAAATACTTCGCCCATGGTCTTTAGCGAAGTGCCGATAACCACCAGCAACGGAAAGAGGGTGAAAAGCGCGACCCCCGCCATGAGCAGGGCCCGCAAGATGGAGCCGGGCAGCGACGCAACGGATCGCACAGTTACATCTCCTTCTTGTAAAACAGACGCCACTGCAAAAAGCTAATAGCGGCCAGCAGCAAGAAGGCCAAAAAGGCTATACTGCTAGCCTGGCCAAAATTGAAATATCCGAAGGCGCGGCGAAAGATCTCGGTGACCATAATCTGGGTCTGGTTTGCCGGCCCGCCCCCGGTAATCACGTAGATGAAGACAAAACTATTGAAGGACCAGATAAAACTGATCAGCAAAACCGCCAGCGCCACGGGTCGCAGCAGGGGCAAGGTGATATACCAGAACTTCTGCCGTGCCGTAGTACCATCTATAAGAGCGGCTTCGTAGAGATCGACCGGAATGGCCTGCAATGCCGACAGAAAGGCAAAGGTGGTAAACGGAAAAGCCGTCCACAGCCGGGCGAAGAGGGCGCCGCCAAAAGCCGTAGAGGTTCCGGTCAACCACTGCACGGGATGATCGATGAAGTGCAGCGACAGCAACAGTGCGTTGAGATGCCCGTACTCGCCGTTGTACATCCACTTCCAGGCGATAGCGGCCACCACCAGCGGCGTCGCCCAGGCCAAAATCAACGAACCGCGGATCAACTCGCTGACCATCGTGCTGCGGTTCAACAATAGGGCGGCGGCCAATCCCGCTCCCACATTCATAAATACAGCGAGGACCGTCCACAGGGCCGTGTTTTTGAGAACCAGCAGGAAAACATCGTCCCCCACAAGGCCCGTATAATTTTTCATCCCCACAAAGGTCTCCCCTTTGTAGGACGTGTGGTAGAAGCTGGTCTGCAAAATGTCGACAATGGGAAATCCCATAAACAGCAGCAGCCACAGGGCGGCCGGCGCAATATAAAAATAGGCCAGCCGACGTTTTTCACTTTCCACGATAATGCCTCTACAGAATTTCCCGCCGCCAACCGCCCTAGGGCATGGGCAGCGCCGGATTTTCCAATTCCTTCATCAAGCGATCGTAAATGGTATTGAGCGCCTCTTCAGAGGTAGCCGTACCCGCCAGCACCATCTGAATCGCCTCGCCCCACCCGTCCTGAATTTTTGTCCACTCCGGGTGTTTTGGCGTCAGGCGCAGCAACTCCGTCTGCGCCTGATATCCTTGTATGGGGACCGAGTCGTAGTAGGGATCGTCGGCAACTTTCTTGGTCATCGGCACGCCGCCCACATCCATATCGATGAGCCGGCGATTTTCCAGGCGTTGAATAAAGCGTATAAACTCATAGCCCAGGTCCTTGTGCTGCGAAGTGGAGAACATGCCGAAGACGTCGACAATCAGCAGCATCTTGTGGTCCCCGCCCTCTGGAATCATCAAGGGCTCGCAGGCAATGCCGGCCTCGCGGCACATTTTGTCCTGCCACGGCCCGCTGAACAACATGCCCACCTTGCCCGCCGCCATTTCGGCGTAACATTCGTTGGCGTTCAAATTTAAAATGCCCGGCGGCATGACCTTGTCGGCGCGGTGCATAGCGGTCAAAAATTCGACGTAGGCGATGGCCTCGGGGCTGTTGATCGCCAGTTTGCCCTCGCTGTCGAAGAAGCGCGCCCCAAATCCCCACATCATCGAGATCTGATCTTGCATCAGATGTTTTTGACGGCCGGCGCCAATGCAAAACCCGTAGCGCTCGGGCGGCTGGTTTAGTTTCTGCGCCAGGGCGCGGACCTCCGGCCACGTCGCCGGCGCGGCATCCTCTCCCACCTCTTGCATCCAGTCGCGACGCACGAAGAGAGTCCGATTGGCCCCCACCAGCGGCACCCCATAGCTCTTGTCCTTGTACTCGCCGGCGCTCAGCGCGACGTCGATCCACTCCTGGCGTTCGGCGTCCGTCATATAGGCATCCAAGGGCTCCAGCACCCCGCGCTCGGCATATTCGGCGATCATGCCCATGAAAAGAAAACCCAGATCGGGCAGGTTGTCGCCCTGTATCATAGTGTTGTAAAACGTCGGCCCCTGGTCGTAGGAGATAAATTGCTGCTCAATAGTCACCCCGGGGTGTTCCGCCTCAAACCCCTTCTTCCATATCCCATAGGTTTCGAGTTCGGGGCCCATCCAGACGATGCGCAAAGTCACCGCCCCGTCATCGACCTCCTCGCCGCAGCCACTCCAGACGGAGCCGAGTATCAGGAGTCCTAAAAAAACCAGGGGACGCAACCGACGCGAACAACCTGAATCCTGTTTATATGCTGAATAAGTTGCACGCTTTGAGATCTTCATAATTCTACTTTCTCTCTCTGGCGAATTGGAAACAATAGACGGGCATTGGATATCCCCACAATGCTAATACCAATTGTATTTTCAAACGCCATAAATTCTACGCCAACGATCGCTGAGCGTCGAGGTCCCCCCCAAGCCGCGTTACACGAGAACGCCCATTTATAACCTTTCAAAACACAATTGGTAGAACTAAAATAGCTAGAACGCCGTTTACACAACAGTGCATTGATTGAGCGTGGCCCCGGTCAACTTTTTCCTTATATTCCCACACAACAGAATCAATCCCCTATTATAAGGATTTGCCGAAATGCTCCGCATGCTGGCTGTATTCCTGGGTATAACTCTATCGACCATTTCTCCCTCGCAGGCGCTCGAACGCCCCGACAAGGAATTCGCCATCTTCCAGTTTCCCCCCAATATGATACCCCGCATCGACGGCCAGACCGACGACTGGGAGATCGTCCCCCAAACCTACATAATTGGCACCGAAGAACTGGCAGAAACGGTCGTGGGTAAGGGCACCAACCACGACCCCCAAGATCTGGACGTGGCGGTGCGCGTGGGTTGGGTCAAGGGCTTAAACCGGCTCTACTTCCTCTACGAAGCCCACGACGACTACTGGAATATGCACTACCAGCGCGGCGATATATTTGAGATCGCCGTCGACGCCGATCTCTCGGGCGGGCCCAACATAGAGAACCCCCAGCTGCAAAAGTGGGACAGCCACTTCACCTTTAAAGGGGTGCACGCGCAAAACTACCACATTTTCACGCCGCCGGGGGAAGGCCGCGATTGGGCTTTTGTCTGGGGCTGCCAGCCGTGGATCGGCCAGCTGCCCTATGCCAACCACGCCTACGCCTACGATTTTGCAGAAGGAGAAAGCGGCCGGCTGGTGCTCGAATTCTGGATCACGCCTTTTGACTACGCCCCCTACGAGGGTCCCAGCCGCGCGGTCGTGTCCAAGCTGGTTGAAAATGCCGTCATCGGGCTGTCGTGGGCCATACTCGACTACGACGAGCGCAACGACGCCTACGAGGGGTTCTGGAACCTCTCCCACCAGACCAATATGTACGCCGACGCTTCGAGCCTGTGCGCCTTCAGGCTCATGCCGCTCGAAAGCCGCTTTCGCCCGGCGCTCGAAGCGCAGTGGGAATTTCAGGTGGTCGACATGGGGCGCCGCCTGATGGCGTTTAAAGATCTCTCCTACGGCGCCATCACTTCCTGGTCGTGGGATTTTGGCGACGGCACCACCTCGGATGCACAACATCCCATACACCGGTATAAAAAAGCTGGAGAATACATCGTCGTGCTTACGGTGCAAGGTCCACAGGGCACCTCGCGCCGCGTCAAAGTGAGACAAGTAGTGGTGCGCTAAGCGCAAAAAACTTGGATAGCGCAGAGATCCATTTCTACTCGAAAGGGGCTACTCATGTATCTCCTGGTGTTCTTCCTTACCATCCTGACGCTAGATGCTCTTCCCCTCTCTGCGTCTATCTCCTTCACTAACCAGACCGCCGCCGCCGGCGTCCCCTTGTCGGGCAGTTCCAACGGCGCCGCTTTTGGAGATTACGACGAAGACGGCCGGCCCGATTTGCTCGTCCTGTCCCTCAACGAAAACGAGCCGCCACGGCTCTATCACAACCAGGGAGAGGGTCGCTTCGCCGCACTTAGCCAGCCCCTCTTTGCGGCGGGGCGCGTATCGAGCGGCGGTTTTGTCGATTACGACAGCGATGGAGATCTGGACATCTATGTGGTGTACTTTCTCAAGCCCAACCAGCTCATCGGCCAGGCTAATGCGCTCTACCACAACGAAGGAAATGGGACCTTCGCCGATGAGAGTCGGGCCAGGCACATCGTCAGTTCCGCTAACTTCGGCGGCTCTTCCTCGGCTTTTGCCGACCTCGACAACGACGGCGACCTGGATCTGTATGCGGGCATATTCGGCGGCACCGATATTTTCTACGCCGGCGCCGAGGACAGCGCCTTTGCGGTTAGCCCGGCCGGCAACCGCGGCGATACCATGGGGCTAACGCTGGGCGACTACGACAGCGACGGCGATCTCGACGTCTACGTGCTCTACCGCAACAACGGCCAACTGCAATTGCAGGACGTGGCCGCCGCCAGCGGCACCGACAATCTGGAGCCGGGCTCGGGCTGTGCCTTTGGCGATTACGAAACGACGGCGATCTCGATCTCTTTGTCTCCAACGCCCTGCGCGCCAACCGGGTCTACATGAACCAGGGGGATGGCACCTTTGTCGACATGGCCGCGGCGGCGCGGGCCGATTCACTCGTAGTACACTGGCCCAGCGGTCAGGTGGATAGGCACCTGGATATTGCCATCGGCAACACCATAAAATTGACCGAAGGGCAGATCCCCACTGCCATAGAAGAAACGGCGGCGCCCCTGCCGCGCCGTTTTACCCTGGAGCAGAATTATCCCAATCCTTTCAACAGCGGCACCATCATCCGCTTCGTGCTGCCCCAAGACCGCCACATCGCTCTCTTTCTCTACAATTTAGCGGGTCAGAAAGTGGCCACCCTGGTCGACGCCCGGCGAATAGCCGGCAGCTACGCCGTACACTGGAACGATCGCGATGACCAGGGGCGAATGTTGGCTTCTGGCGTGTACCCGTATCGCCTGCAGGCCGACGCACAGGTGGAGACTCGCAAACTGCTGCTGGTGCGGTAAATGAACGAGAAGCGGACCACGGGCCGCGGCTTCTATAGTTGTCTGAAGTAAGCCAGAGACTGTTTGTATTTTTAACGCAATTGATATCGCGAGCCGGGAGATCACATGCCTAAACCGCCAAAATACAAAATCATCTATAATTGGGACGGCGACCTGCTCGGTTGGGACGAGGTCCCCCAATCCACCGAATCGTTTCTCTCAACCGTGTACGCCCCGCTCCAAGACACTCAGGTTGATGCCCTGTTCTGGTGCGTGGCCACGCACGCGGCGCGATGGAACAGCGATGTTGTAGAACTGGAAGGAGATGTGCTCAATCGCAAATACGACAGCGCCTCGAGCTACCGACTTGCCGAAAACATCCGCACGGCGCTCGAACGCGGCGAGGACCCCAACCAGGCGCTCATTCAGCGCGCCAGAGACCTGGGGCTGCACGCCTACGCCTCAATTCGCATGAACGACAACCACTTTGACGGCGCGCAGCTGCAAGACCTGCCCGACCTGCGCCACCCCGAACTCACCCAGATGCGGCGCCAGCATCCCGAGTGGCTGCTTGGCGATCAGACCCTGGAGTGGTTCGCCCTGTCGTGGAACCTCGAAATACCCGAAGTGCGCGACCATCGCCTCAGCTACATCGAAGAAGTGTGTCGGCGCTACGATTGGGATGGCGTCGAACTGGATTGGATGCGTCACCCTTTCCACCTGCCGCAGGACGACGCCTACCGGCTGCGCTACACCTTGACCGACGTACAGCGATCGGTGCGACGAATGGCCGATCAGATCGCCCAATCGCGCGGTCGGCCCTTCTACGTCGCCGCGCGCGTGGCCAGTAGCCCGGAGGCGTGCCGACACGTCGGCTTTGACCTCCCGGTGTGGATTGAAGAAGGGCTGATGGACATATTGATACCGGCCGGTGCCGCAATGACCGACCCCAGCATCGACGTGCAAGCGTTTCGCGAGCTGTGCCGTGAAAGTGATGTGGTCGTCTACCCCGGTTTGGATGGCGGGCTCGCCAATCCCCGCTTGAGCGTCCCCGAGATGTACCGCATCGACGACGCTATTACCCGCGGCATCGTCAGCAACTACTATTCGGCACAGGCAGACGGTATTTACCTGTTCAACTGGTACGCCGATCACCAGGCGAGACGCGAATTGCTCATCACCATCGGATCGCCGGAAACCCTGCGCAAAACAGACAGGACCTACGCCGCCACCTATCGGGTGGTGGTGCGCCAGGGACCGTGGCGCGGCGCCTACCGCTTTGATCGCCTGCTGGGTGAAGTACCGGTGCGATTGAAACCCACGCGCACCGGAGACGGTCCCACCGTCACCATCCAGGTCGCAAACGACGTGTTAACAGACAGGCCGGACCACATTGAACTACGTCTGCGCTTGCAAGAGTGGGTCGCCGGCGACGTCGTGAGGGTCGTTTGGAACGGCGACGATTTATTGTCCAACCCCGACATTCGCTATATTCCGGCGTCGCCACCGTCGTATTCGCGGGTAAGCGATGCGGTGTGGCAGTGTTATTCGCTGCGCCCCGATCAACTGCTTACGGGGACGCAAAAGGTGAAAGTGATTTTGGACCAGCGCAACGATAAGATGGCATGCGATATAATCCTCACCGATATCGAACTGGCCATCCACTACGGAGTGTCATGATTGATTCTCATTAGCAGCCATCTCGAGAATCGCGCCGGCGCAACGGCCGGCAAAATTCTTGAGATATCCGCTAATCAATACTGTGGACACTTTTTGTAAGACATTGATAAATAACGACTTAGGCAAATAGACATTGAAATTTTTAACTTGTTGATAAATAATCACTTACGAATTTCAACCTTACAAAAATCCGCTCAAAATCGAAAAAGTGTCCACAGTATTGTAAAGAGAGTAGGGACTACCCCTAAAATATTAGGTTACGATATATCAGATATAATACGATATATCGGATCCGACTTGGGAAATGGCACTCCATCCCTTCCCCTTATAAGACCTGATATCTTAGCTATCCAATGCGGTATTTCTCCAAAGCGTCCATGTCCAGAGTGACGCCCAGCCCAGGACCTTCTGGCACGGCCATATGGCCGTCTTTGACAATCATGGATTCAACAATCATGTCGTCCACCGCCAGCACTGAGAGGGTGATTAACAGGTAGATGTTGGGAATGGCCGCCGCCTGGTGCAGTTGAAAGGCGTGCGAAATGCCCGTCCACAGGCCGTTTTCCACCCAGAATTCCTTGTTCTCACCAGCCCGCGCCACGCCGCAGTCCTGCACCAATTTGGCCGAATAGTGGAATTCCGAAACGAAGTAGTCGCACAGCCCCTCGCGCACCGCGGTGAGTACGGACGGGATATCGGCGTGCAGGGCGATGGGATAATCGATGTGGCTCTTGAGAAACTTATAGCCGTCGTTCTGATCCCAGGAAATCGGTTCCTCCAGGGCCCAGACATGGGGATACGCTTCCAGCTCGCGAATTTTGCGCAGCGCTTCGGTAGGCCGGCCGTAGGTACCGTTGGGATCCACCACAATGCGATAGTCGGACGGCATGCCTTGCGACATAGCGGCGACCTGTTCCGCGGTGCTTTCCCAGGGACGGGCTTTGAGCTTATGCACCCGAAAACCATCCTCATACGCCCGTTGCGCTTCGGCCGCCATCATCTCGGGAACAAAGCAGTGGGTCCAGTAGCACATGAGCACTTCGCTGCGCACCTGCGGGCCGTAGAGCCGGTGGGCCGGCTCGCCGAGCACCTTGCCCACCAGATCGTAACAGGCGATCTGCACCCCCCCGGCCCGGTCGTCCATGAGGTATTCCACCGGATGGTGCCCGATATACGCATCGACACTGTCGCCCAGATTCGGCCCCTCGCCGTAACCGGTCAATCCCGCGTCGGTTTCGACAATGTAAATGTGGGTGCGAATAGTCGGATATTTCGGCGTCTGCCGCACGCGCTGCATGTGGGGACCAAGGCGTTCGTAATAGGGCACCTCGATGGGAATGTTCTGAATGGCTGTAATTTTCACGGTTCCCCTCCTTAAATGTAGCCGGTCGATCCGTCCGGCCGCACCGGGCAGGTGCGCTGCCAGTGGACGTATTTGTCTTCGCTCAGAGCCTCTTCATTCACCTCGACCCCCAAGCCCGGCTGGTCGCGCAATTCGAGGTAGCCATCCTTGGGCAGGTAGGGGTCGTCGACCCAGTCCTTCCACTCATTGTTCAAAGGCAAGATGTATTCCAGAATCTGGAAGTTGGGGGTGGCGGCGGCAAAGTGCACGTTGACCGCAGTGGCCACCGGCCCCATGGGGTTGTGCGGCGCCACGCTGACGTAGTGGGCTTCGGCAATAGCGGCAATTTTGCGCATTTCGAGCAGGCCGCCGCAGACGCACACATCCGGCTGGATGATGTCGGCGGCCTGGGCCGCCATCAAGTCGAGAAATTCCCAGCGGGTGTAGAGGCACTCGCCGGTGGCCAAAGGGATCTGCATCTGGGCACGCAATTTGGCCCAGGCCGGGGTGTGCTCGGGGCGCAGCGGCTCCTCGTAGAAGTAGGGGTCGTAGGGCGCCAGCGCATTGGCCAATTGCAGGGCGCGGACGGGCTCAAAAATTTTGGCGTGGGGGTCGAAGGCAAACTCAAAATCCTCGGGCGCGTGCTGGCGAATCTCTTCAAAATATTTGGCCGCCGCCGCGCAAATGCGGCCCCAGCGGTTGGAATCCGGGTTGAGCAGGAAAGGGCTGGTCTTAAACGCCGTGGTACCCCACTCTTCGCACAGGCGTTGAGCGCCGTCCGCCGCCTCCTTGCCGTCGCGGCCGCCGGCGCCCTGGTAAATGCGAATGCGGTCGCGGCAAGCGCCGCCCAAGAGCATGTACACGGGCACCCCGGCGGCCTTGCCCGATATATCCCACAGGGCGTGGTCGACCGCCGAACTCACAGCCAGGCCGGTGCCACCGGGGGGAAAGCGGAATTGCTGGGTGAGCTTGAGCATGATGTATTCGATGCGCCGCGGATCTTCGCCCTTGATCATTTCGAATATATAATCGGCAATGGGTTCTATCGAACGATCGGGGCCGATGGAATACGCTTCGCCCCAGCCGTGGATGCCTTCGTCGGTCTCCACTTTAACCAGGGCGCGGTTGCGGCCGCTGAACAGCCCCATAAAGGTTTTAATGGCAGTGATCTTCATAATTGGGCCTTTCCTTGCGAGAGTTCGTTAGGAAGAGAGAATTATGCCGCGATTTAGCAGAATTTGCTAAAGATAATAGCCGCCATAGCAGGGCGCCACCCGCCCGGCGCCAACGCTCCGATTTGCTTCAAATCGCCTGAAAGTTTTACTTAACGCCGACAAGTGCTGCAATGTTTACCGTCTTTACCGGAGGAAAATCAAATGAAAATCACAGACATTACCGTGCAATTGGTGCAGTCCGACTGCGGCCGCAAATGGACCCACGTCCACGTGCACACCGACGAAGGCCTCAGCGGCATTGGCGAAGCCACCTACTCCCGCAAGGAGACCGTGGTCGCAGCCATGATCGCCGACCTCAAGCAATACATCATTGGCAGGGACCCCTTTGAGATAGAGGCCATTTATCTCGACCTCTACGCCGGCGCCCACACCGGCTACCGCACCGGCGGCGTCATGTTCACCAGCGCCATCAGCGGCATCGACCAGGCCCTGTGGGACCTTAAAGGCAAGGCCCTCAACGCCCCGGTTTGCGCCCTTTTGGGCGGCCCCCGCAGCGCCAAAGTACCGGTCTATTCCCACTTTGGCGGCCGCGAGATCGAAGCCATGGTCGACAACGCCCAGCGCATTCGGGACGAAGGTTTTAACGCGCTCAAATCCGGCATATCCATCTACGAAGCCAAAGGCCCCAAAATCACCCGCGAACAACTGCGCAACATCGACGAGCGCTATACCGCGCTGCGCCAGGCCCTGGGCGACGACATCGAAATAATGGACGACCCTCACGCCTACTTCGACCCCCCTTCGGCCCTGGAGATCGCCCGCTTGGTCGAACCCTACCGCCTGCTGTTTTTTGAAGAACCCACCATTCCCGAAGACCACGAAGGATACGCCCGCATCCGCCAGGGCACCTCGACTCCGATTGCCGGCTCGGAGCGCCTCACCAGCAAACACCGCTTCAACGATTACTTCTGCGCCGGAGCCGTGGACGTGGCCCAACCCGACATCGTCTATATTGGCGGCATCACCGAAATGAAGAAGGTTTGCGCCCTGGCCGAGACCTACCAGGTGGTCATCGCCCCACACAACACCAAAGGGCCGGTCGGCATCATGGCCGCCGCCCACGTGATGGCGGCCATCCCCAACCCCCTGATTCAGGAGTTCATTGCGCCGAGCCGAATCCCTTGGCGCAACGACGTTTTGCGCCACCCGCTGCAAATTGAGGACAGTTGCCTGGTGGTGCCCGACCGCCCGGGGCTGGGCGTCGAGTTCGACGAGGACGCCCTCAAACCGCACCTGTTCGAATAGGCAGCCAGGTGCGATAGGGTTTAGGTTAGCGTCGCAAATTCGAAGCGGACGCAGCCTCCTCTTTCTCGAGGGCGAGATATTTGTCGAGATCGCGCTGCGCTCTTTCGAGGAATCGGTGTGCCCCGGCCTGGTAACACTCGACGCGGGCTTTGAGCACATCGCGGCGCCAGGGCGTATGCGGTTCTAACTCTTCGAGAACCTCTATGCAGTTTTGCGGAAAGTTGAGCTTGTATCCCAGGTTCAACAATGCGTTCAGCCGCGTATCGCGGGCGTAATCCATTACAAAAGGAGCGCGCAACGCAGCGTACAAGCGCTCCGCATGGGCCGCGTTGCGGCCGCCGATGTCCACCGCCAGCGCCAGGGCGCGCGCCATGAGTGCGGGCCAGGCCCAGGGGTCGCGGCGGTATCCCGCAAAAGCCGACTCCAGTGCGGCGGTGGCGTCCTGCATCTGTCCCTGGCGGGTCAGCAGAATGGCCAGCATTACATCCGCTTCAACGGGCTGGAGTAAACGCAATTGATCTATGTACTGCATGGTTTCCGCATGCTGATTGATCGCCATCATATAAGTTACAGCCGACAATTCGAGCAACCCCTGGGGAGGACGCGGCTGTCTTTGCCACCACACCAATCCATTGGCCGACCGCGCCTGCCACCAGGCGCTCAGCGCCTTCTGGCGGTATTGCTGGTGCGGCGTCAGATCCGGGTACCGGTCCGGATGAATTTCTTCCCCCTGGCTGATCAAAAAGGCGAGGCGCCGATCGGTGACCTGTTCCCAGTCCACCGCGCCGCCCGTGGTGCGGGGCCGATCTTCGCCCTTGCTGCGCGCCAACTTTTCGACGATCTCAATATCAAAATGTTTGCCGAGCCCCAGATGGCGAGCAAAGGCGTACTCCACCAGGGTGCGATCGTCCGTATTCAGCTCCTGCCCGTGGCCCAACTCGCGCCCTACTCCAGGGCCGGCCACATAATGCGCCAGAAATCCCTCGAGATCCATCGTGCGCCAAACCACGGCCAGGGCGCTGCGGTAGGGCTCTTCGGCGATCCGCGCGCGTAGTTGGGCAACATCGTACGCCACCGGTGCGGTAGAAGAGAGCAGGAGCAAATCGCCGCGCTGGGTCTGCCAGGTTTCCACGTGTGCAAAAACCGAACCCAGGGTAGCGTAAATGGTCCGAATGGTTTGCTCGTCTACCTCGTACATTTGCACCCACTGCACGAACAAGCCCCCCGGCCCCAGCAGCGGCGCGATGCCCTCGTAGAACTCGCGCGTATAGAGGCTGGATACCCCTGCCCGGTAGGGATTGGAAGGTTCGGAGAATATGAGATCGTAGGTCTGCCGCGCGGTCAGGACAACTTCGCGACCGTCGCCAACGACGGTACGAATTTTGGCGTGGTCGACGGCCTCCTTATTGACCGGACCGAAGGTCCTGGCCGCTCCGACGACCGCCGCCTCCAATTCCACCACATCGACGCGCTCCATCGTTTTGATCTCGGCCAACCAGCCGGCCGTCGACCCGGTCCCCAACCCAATGACCAGGGCATTGCGCGGCCCTGGATGCAGAATTGCGCCGATCATCCCGCTCATAATTTGAGTGGAGGCGTCGCCTATGGCAGACCCTTCGCTCTTGCCGTTTAAGAAGAGCACCGGGCCCTGGTCGGCAACGCGAATGGCCACCGAGCTTTCGATGCCTTCCTGCTCCCAGCGCACGGCGCGCCGCCGCCCCTGCATCCAACCCTGTATGCGGTTGGGGCCCATATCGGACAGCACTTGCAAGCCGGCGCCAATTGGACTGTGCCGCCACGCCGCCGTGGGGCCGGTCGCCAACAAGGAGGCCGCGGCCAGCGCCACCAAAACAATGGCCGGCACCGCCCGCAGTCCAACTTGGCTCCCCGCTCTTTGATCTTTGCCCTCCACCTCCCGCCCGGCTGGCATCCACGAAAACACCGCAAGACCGCCACCCAGCGCCGCCAGCAGCACCACCACCAGTTGCCAGGCGCCCGGAGCAGAAAGCCACGGCAGCAAAACAAATCCACCCAGCAAAGCGCCGACAATGGCGCCCAAGGTATTCCAGGCATAAGTCCACCCCACGTCGAGCCCGAGCTGGCGTGCCCCGGGTCCCAGCAGCGCAATGATGAGCGGAAACTGGTATCCCGCCACCGCGGCCGTGGGCAGCACCACGATCGCTACCACTACAGACCAGGACAGCACCAAACCGCCAAAACCCAGCTCGCTCCACTCGCGCAAACCGGCCGCCGTCACCGCTAGCTGATCGCCCAGTGCAAAGGGGACGGCAATGCACAGTGCTTCCAGGGCGCAGGTTAACGCCAGGGCAGAAAACACGGGGGTCCGCTTTTGGCCCCAGAAGGCGTAGGCGCTACCCCCCAGACCAATGCCCAGCAACCCCGCCGCCAGGATGAGACCAAAGGTATACGTAGTGCCTCCGAGCAGCGGCGCCAGCATCCGGTACCAGACCAGTTCCATGAGCAGAAAAGCCAGCCCTGCCACCGCGGCGGCGGCAAAGGTCAGCACCCGCACATAGCCGGGCCTGGG
>CAXGRO010000071.1:0-14042 GCA_964012055.1 uncultured bacterium | reverse complement strand
TTGAAATTCGTAAGTGATTATTTATCAACAAGTTACAAATTTAAATATCTATTTGTCTAAGCCGTTATTTATCAATGACTTACAAAAAGTGTCCACAGTATTGCTAGAAGTAAGATAAGCCGCATGGGATAGGGCAGAGACGACGCATAAATAGAGACAATTAAGGCGGGAAAATGGCAACCAAGAAAGTGATAAGAAAGGAAAAAGCCACCCTGAAAAGTCGCGTTATTTACGGCATTGTTGGCCTGGTGGTCTGGAGTATTGTTTCTTTTGCCTTTCTCGACATTGCGCTAGAAAATTTCCGCAATAAGGAAAACTACCTGCACCTGGGTCTGTGGCTGATGGGCATTATTCTGGGATATGTGGTCGTTCTCTACATGTTGGGTGTAAGGAAAAAGAAAAAAGAAGATGAAACAGCCGACGAAAAAAGCGGCGCCGACACCGCGTAGATAACGGTCTGAATGATGCGACCGTTGCCCACCTGCCCGCAGCATCCCGTCAATCGCCGGCGTGTACTGAGCTGAAGCGATGAGTTTTTACACCCGCTGCGTGCGGCCCATTCTTTTTTGCTGCGATCCCGAGTGGATCCACAACCAGGTCATTGCCCTGAGCGAGAAGGCCGGCTCGGTGCGATGGGGCCGCCGGGCGCTCGAGAAAGTTTTTGTCTACGAGGACGACCGCTTGGCGGTGGAGGTGGCCGGCCTGCGTTTCCCCAACCCGGTGGGTATGGCGGCCGGGTTTGACAAGAGCGGCCGCGCCGTTCAGACGCTGGCGTCACTGGGGTTTGGTTTTGTGGAAATCGGGTCGGTATCGGCGCACCCTTCTGCGGGCAACGCCAAACCGCGCTTGTTCCGCTTGCCCCTCGACGAGGCCATTGTGGTCAACTACGGCGTGCCCAACGACGGTGCCCAGGTGGTGGCACAACGCCTTGCCCGGCGGCCCACCCGCGTGCCTTTGGGCGTCAATTTGGTCGAGACCAACACCGGTCGCCACCCCGACCCCGACGAGGTGGTGGGCGAATACGTCGAGGCGGTGCGCCCCTTTACCGAGCGGGCCGACTACATTGCCCTAAACCTGAACTGTCCCAACACGGCCGGCGGCGTCAGCCCCTTTGACGACGCGGCGCGCCTGCGCACCTTGATGCAGGAATACGCCCGCATCGACCACCTGCCGCCCGTTTTCCTCAAATTCACCGCCCACACCGATGTGGCGCGCATGGAGAGCGTGCTGGAGGTCGTCGACCCCTTTGCCTTCGTCAAGGGGTTTGTCTTCAATTTGCCGCCCGGCAAATCGTATGCCTTGCAATCGCCGCCTGCTCTGGTAGATCCCATGCCGGGCACGTTGTGCGGCCGTCCGGTGGGCGCTATGATCGACGAGACGATTGCCGCCTGGTACGGGCGCATAGACCGGCGGCGCCACTGCATTGTTGGAGTTGGCGGCGTTGCGTCGGCCGAAGACGCCTATCGCAAGATGCTTTTGGGTGCATCGCTGGTGCAATTGTATACGGCGCTGGTCTACCGGGGGCCGGGTTTGGTGCGCCGGATCAATGAGGGTTTGGTGCGTTTGTTGGAGCGCGATGGGTTGCGGCATGTGTCGGAGGCGGTGGGGGTTGGTGGGTGATTATTGTTTTGTGGACGGTCGGGTAGGAGGCCCCTCGCTTTCCGCGTTTCAACGCCAACGCCTCTCATAACAACCCACATCACACAAAATCACACCAAAAAGGAGAACCACATGTCCGAAATATCCCCCGAACGCATAGACCGCGGTTTTGCACAATTTGTCCAGATGGTGGGCGACGAGCGCGCCAATGAAGTGCGCGCCCAGTGGCGGGACGTGTCGCCGGAATTCGAACAATTTGTCATGGGGTCGCTCTCCGGCGAAATGTGGACGCGGCCGGATTTGGATTTGCGCACCCGCAGCCTGATAACTATTGCGGCGCTGGCGGCGTTGGGGCGGCCGCGCGGGCTGGCGCTCAATATAGAAATGGCCTTGCGCAACGGCGCCACCCGCGCCGAAGTGCGGGAGACCCTATTGCACATGGGGTTTTACGCCGGGTTTCCGGCGGCCTGGGAGGGATTGCAGACGGCGGCGGAGGTATTTCAAAGGTTGGATGAAGAGGGATGAAATTCTGCTTGATTTGATGTGCCGGGACGGTGATAATTAGCTGGGAGAATGGAGCGAACGGCAGTTGAGGAGGAGAGAGGAAGGCCAGAATATTATGCGAAGGATACAATTAGTAGTACTGGCCATTTTGGTGGCCTCTTGCGGCACCAGTCCCAAGCAAGCGCGCAAAGAATTGATTGGCATGGGATACAGTTACAGCAGGAATTCCTTTGTCGAGAGCGTGAAGCAGGAAGACGAGAAGGCCGTGCGTTTGTTTTTGCTGGCCGGCATGCAGGCCAATGTCAAAGTGAGCGGCTATACTATTTTGGAACACGCCGTGCACAGCCCACAGATGGTGCAAATTCTGTTGGCTGCCGGCGCCGACCCCAATGCGGGCGGCGGCGTGGCCAAGCCGCTGTTGGAAGCGGCGGCGCGGGGAGACAGTGTTTCTGTGCGCCTGCTGCTGGAGGTCGGGGCGGCCGTGGGGGCGGGGGATGGAAAAGGGTATACGGCCTTGATGGCTGCGGCCGACCGGGGCCGCGGGGAGATAGTACAGATCTTGCTGGCCGCCGGCGCCGATGTCAATACGCGTTCGCAACAGGGGCATACGGCGCTGGGCGAGGCGTTAGCGAAAGGCCACCGGGAGGTGGCGGACTTGCTGGCGGCGGCAGGGGCGGACGAGCAATTGGTGGGCACTACACTCAAGGCGCTGCTTGAGCCAGAGCGGTTGGCGGAAAAAGCGCCGGCGCGTTACGAGGTGGCGTTTGAGACCAGTGCCGGCGGCTTTGCGGTGGCAGTTGAGCGCGCCCTGGCACCGCGCGGCGCCGACCGGTTTTACAATTTGGTGAAGCACGGGTATTTTGACGCGCAGCGCTTTTTTCGCGTGGTGGAGGGGCGGCTGGTGCAATTTGGTATCCACGGCACGCCGGAGGTGGCGGCGCAGTGGTACGGGGCCTCCATAGCAGACGATGTGGTGGCGGGGCAAAATAAGCGCGGCACGTTGAGTTTTGCCTGCGGGGATGGGGACCACAGCCGCAGCACTCAAATCTTTATCAATTTGGCCGACAACGCCAATTTTGATCGAATGGGGTTGGCGCCTTTTGGCGCGGTGGTTGGAGACGGCATGCGGGTGGTGGACGCCATCAATGCCCAGTACGGCGAGACGCCCGAACAGGGGCGGTTGGTCAAAGAGGGCAACGAGTATTTACAGAAACACTTTCCGGTGCTCGATTACATCGTCACCGCGCGTTTAGTGGGCGGCTAGCGGGCTAGTCGGGTGAGGCCACGGCGGTGGGGCTTAGTAGGGCAGGGCGCAGCGGTTGACCAGGGCACTGCGTCAAATACGAGGGCGCTGAGTTTATTTTATACGTCGTCTGTTTCTTCGGCTGCGGGCGACGGCCCGGCGTCGGGCGCAAGGGTATCGTGCAGAACGACGAGCCGGTCCACCAGGTGCCGCCGCGGTCGTGCAGCGGCGAGATGCGCAACTCGTATTTTCCCCTGTTCCCCGTTTCCCCCAGCAGGATTTCAACGCGGTCCTGCGGCCCTTCTCCAATGCGGGCGACGAGGACGGGGAGGTGGGACAGGGCGTGGGCGGCCGCGTGCCCCACCAACGCGGAGGCGGGGCGGCGGATAAGATCTTGGGCCGCCGGATTTATATCGACAATGCGATCCTCTTTGTCCAAGACAATGATGCCGTCTTCTATGCCCTCAAAAATGGCGTCGCGCGCAATGGGCGTGACATCGAGAAAGTGAAAGCGGAATAGACCCAGGGTCACGAACAGGCCGGTCAGGGTGAAGGCGAAAGGGGTCAAGTCGAGGTGGGGAAAGGGGCTGGCGCCGGAAAGGTAGAGCGCGTTGCCCAGCCACGGGGCCAGAGCGCCCAAGAGGACAGCGTTGACCTGGCCGCGGTGCAGGTGTGAGGCGCGCATAAAGTTGCGCACCAGGGTGAGGGTGCCGAGCAGCAGCAGATAGGAGTAGACGGCGTGGAACCAGAAGCCCATGCCAAGACGCACGCCGAGTACGGCAAAGTCGCCACTCGTGTCGAGCAGGACCTCGGCGCGAAACAGACCGTGCATTTCGTTGGTCCAAACCATCAGCAGGGCGGCGAGCGGCTGCAGGCCGAGCAGCAGCAGGTTGCGGCGCGTCAGCCACCGCTCGCGATTGCTGTACTGCAGGCCGAAGATCAACCAGGCGGCCGGTACGACGACGATGCCCAGATACGCTGCATTGCCCAGAATAGTTTGGTTGGCAAGTTGGCGCTGGCCGTTTCCAGCGCACTGGCCAGCGTCGCCCTCTGGTCGCTGGCCATGAGCAGGGCAAAGGCCGGGGCGCCCCGAGTAGAGCGGTATTTCCAGGCGTAGGCCGCCAGTGCGATACCCACCAGCGCGGCGGCGAAGAGGGGCAGAATGTAGGGTGTATATTGCCAGTGCATGGTAAGGAAATATGTGTATTATTGCCGCAATAAATATAGGCAAAATAGCGCGGCAGGGCCCTGTACCCGCGCGGCTTTTATCACTGCTGGGAGGATTGATTTTGACCGCGACAACCGCCCTGGACGGCAAGCAGGGGCCAACTTACTACACCTCGGAGCGCGTCGCCGTGGGGCGCCACAACCTCGAGCAATACGCCTGGGCCCAGGATCTGTTTAAACGCATACAGGAGGGGGACGGGTTTTGGTATTACATCGGCCCCGAATACGGGCCGGCGGAAGTGTATGCCGAACAGAGTGACGAATTTATGTGGATGCTGCAGCCCACCACGCGCATCGCCCGCGCCATGGAACACGAGGCGCGGGCCATTTGCCCGGTCCACGACACCAAGGTTAGAGATTTGGATCCCTGGTGTCCCTACCGCATCGACCCGATCAATAAACCGTATAAAATTCAGTGCATGCTGGGCGGCGAGTGGTACCCCAGCAACGACTATGCCGCCGGCGATATGACCTCGGGCGAATTTGCCGACGACGGCGACGGCTGCCACTACCAGGGGCGCACCTACTATTTCCTGCGCGAGTATGCGCACATGGCCTACGGTTCGGCGGTGATTCCAGCGCTGCGCTCGCTGTCGCAGGCCTACGTTTTAACCGGCGACGCGCGCTACGGCCGCAAGGGCACCCTCCTGCTGGCGCGCCTGGCCAGCGAGTACCCCAACCACGACGACCGTCAGGACCGGCTCCACTACGCCCTCTACGGCGGCCGCGACCCCCACTACAAGTGGAAGACGGGGGGCATGATCACCGATTTGATCTGGGAGACGTTTAACCTGGAGGCGGCGGTGTACGCCTACGACGGGCTGTACAGCTATATGGAGAAAGACCCGCAGATGCTGGCCTTTCTGCGCCAAAAGGGCCTGCCGGTTGACGACCCCGACGATTTGCGCCGCTACATCGAGCACTACCTGGTGCGCGCCGGCATGGTGGGCCTGCTCAACGGGGCCATTGAGGGCAATGAGGGGTTTCACCAGGCCGCGGCCCTGGCCTGCGCCCTGGTGCTGGACGATTACGCCGACGCCCGCCCCAATTCCGCCGACATGGTCGAATACGCCTTCCACGGCGGCGGTCACGCCGCCTATTTGATGATCAACGGTTTGACACGCGATGGCGGCGGCCACGAGAGCCCGGGGTACAATAAAATCAAACTCGATTTTATCCGCGTCAATCAGGTGATGGAAGAGATTCGCCGCCGCCATCCCGGGCGCTTTCCGCCGCAGCGCTACCCCGACCTCTTTGCCGGCGACAAGGCCCGGCGGCTCTTCGACTGGTTTATCGACCTCAACGTGCTCGACCGCTTTCAGCCTTCGGTGGGTGACGCCGGTGGCATTGGCCCGGCGCGGCGCAATGCGACGCGGCAGTACTCGCAACTGGGCGCCGAAAATCTATACGCTTTTGGGCGCTACGGCGACGCGCGCTTTGCGCGGGCGGCCCTGCAGGCCGACGACGCGTTTTTTCCCGGCGAGTTGTTTGAGCCCTATCCGGCCGCCGAACTGGCCGCCGCCCTCAAGCAGCCCCGGTCGCAAATCGAGCGCAACTCGCGCCTGCTCGACGGCTACGGGCTGGCGATTTTGGAATCGGGGGCGGGGCGCCACCGGCGCGCCGCCGTGCTCAACTATTCGTCGCTGTTGGGCCACCGCCAGTGCGACCACCTCTCCCTGCAAGTCTACGCCCGGGACCTCAACTTTTTGCCCGATTTGGGTTATCCCAAGTCGTGGGATTATCGCTGGCAGTGGGACGCCAATTCGCTGGCGCACAATACCGTTACGGTGGACGAAACCCAGCCGCACCAGGGGCTTGGCGGTTTGGGGCGCTTGTTCGCCAGCGCCGGCGGCGTGCACGTGGTGAGCGCCGGGCACGACCCCTACCCCGCCGTTCACATGCAAGAGTCCCGTCCCGGGGCGGCGCCAACAAAATTGTACGAGCGCACCGTTGTGTTGGTGGACGTCGACGACGAGCAGTTCTACATTGTCGACCTCTTTGCCGTGGACGGCGGCGAACAACACGACCAGAGCTGGCACGGCCTGTTGGAAGGTGTGCATCCTCCGTCCCTGGATTGGCAGGCGCAGGAAGGGGGCACCTTGGCCGGCCCCCAGGTGGAGCAGTTTGGCCGCTGGACGGATCGCTGGGGGAGAGCGCGGGACGATTTTCCTTCTTATATAGTCGACGTTAAAACAGCGGTGTTGCAACAGCCGGCGGCGTGGACCTGGCAGACGGAGTTGCTCGAAGGCGACGCCCTGCGGTTGCACATCATCCCGGTGGGAGGTGCGTTGCAAGTACTGGGGGGCCGCGGCCGCTCGCCGGCGCGTCCAGTGGACTGGGGACTCGACTATGTGATCGCCCGCCGCCAGGCGGAAGCCGGCGACGCTTCTCTATTTTTGAGCGTGCTCGATGTTTTTCAGGGCGAACCGGTGGTGCGCCAGGTGCGTTTGGTGCAGGCGTCGCCCCTGGTTTTGGAGGTGGAACGAGCCGGGGCGGTGGATCGCATTCAATTGCACGTGCCCACAACGCCCAGTACAACTACGGCGCCGCGGCCGCTGGGCGTGCGACTGCAGACACAGGTCGAGGGCCGGACAGAACGCGAGGTTCACATCGGCCAGTGGGAATCGGCCGTCGGCGGGGGGTATTTGCACGGCGAAATTGCCGCGGTGGATTACGCCGGTTACGGCATTGAGTTGGCCTATGACGCGCGCTGGGCCGCGGCCTTAAAACCCGGTTGCGCGCTGCGCATTTACAACGAAGAACGCTCGGCGCTCTACCGTGTTGTAGAGGTGGCCAGAGACGGGGCGCGCCTGCACATTGGCCTGGACGCCACGGCGCTGCTGGCGCAGGGGCCGGTGGCCGCCGTGGCCGACGGCCGGTTGCAGATGGGCGCTTTCTTAACATTTGCCAGCAAGCGCCCCGCCGTCGCCGGCGAGCTGCCACCCGGGCCCGATTTCTATGCCGGCAGCTGGCTGGGTGAAGGCGAGCGGGCGGTGCGGGTGCGCGGCGCGGTGCAACGGCAGGACGGCGACGAAGAAAATGCGGTTTTTCTGCGCGGTGATGTCTCCAGGGCACAACTGGAGCACGCCTTTGCCGATCAGGTGGTTTCTATATGGCAGTACGGAGTTGGCGATCGCGTCGAAATGGCGCTGATCGAACAGTAGGCGGGGAAGGTGCTGGGCCGGATTAGATTTCGGCCTTGTCGGACAGGTGTAACAGGTGGTCGGGCAGGAGGGTGTGTTCGTCGGTGGTGGCCGAATCGACGTGTTCCTGGGTGAGGCCGGTGGTGTCGCTAAAATCGGTGCCCTGCAGATTGGCGCCGCTGAACGTCACTTTTTCGAGGATGGCGCCTTCGAGTTTGGTGCCCTGGAGGTGGGTTCCTCTAAAATTGGCTTCGTTGAGGGAGGCGTCGCGCAGGTCGGCGCCGTGGAGGTCGACCTGTTCAAAGTTGACCCCCACTAATTGGGCGCCGTGCAAATCGGCACCGCCCAGATCGGGGCGCATGCCGGGTTTTTTTTTTGCGCCACTGATTCCAGACTTCCGCTCCCTGGCGGATCAGCGTGAGGTATTTGTCGTTGGCCATGGTGTGATCTCCGGTCGAATCACTGGATGCAGATGATAATAAAAATTAAGGCGCTGGGCAAGCGCGCATTTTTTGCTGTGGTGGTGCGGATAAATGTTGGGTCTGGGGGATTTGATGGGGCAAATAAGGGGAAAGCGCTTTGGTTAAGGGGTCACTGATTCCTCGGTTCCCACTTGAATAAAAGCGGCGGGGTTGGCCAGGTTGCGGTAGGTGGTTTTGATCCAGTCGTCGCTGCGGGCCGTGCTGGAGAGGCGCACTTCGTAGATGTCGCCGGGGAAGTGCGCGGCGCCCTGGGAGATGCGGCCGATGCAAAGGGGGGCCTCGTTGTTTTGGATGGGGGCGCCGGAGGTGCCGCGCTCGGCAACTAAAACGCCGTCGACGAAGAGTTTGATGCTGCGGCCGCTGTAGATGCCCGCCAGGTGGTGCCAGCCGGGGTCGAGGGCACAAAAGGGCGAGGCGCTGACCACGCCGGCGGTGGTGTTGACCAGAAAGTTGGGGCCGGGCACGGCGGCGTTGAGGCCGCCGTTGTGGCCAAAGTCGCCGTAGCGCAGCGAGAAGGAGCCGTTGGCGCCCAGGGAGTCGCAGCGCAGCACGCGGCCGTGGCTGTGGCCGTCGTCCAAATCGCCGCGCCACGGTGCCGCGTAGAAGTAGCGCCCGTCAAAGGCGCCGGCGTTGTAGGCGGAGGTCTGCAGGCCGTCGGTGACGCTGGCGTCGCAGGCGCTCCAATTGGCGGCATCGTCAAAGGCGCCGGCGGTGTCGTAGCGCAAGAAATTGGTGTGGAAAACGCTGCCATCCTCGCCGTCGGGCACCTGGCGCGTAAAGGGCATGTAGTAGACGTAGCGTCCGTCAAAAAAGCCGCCGTCGAATCCGCCGGTGTCGAGGCCGTTGGTGTGGGCGGCGTTGTAGGTTTGCCAGCTGGCGGCGTCGCCAAAATCTCCCCTTATATCAAAGCGCACCATATTGCTGTTGGAGTAGGCGCAAAAGTAGACGTAGCGTCCGTCGAAGATGGCGCCCACGTTGTTCTGCATGTCCAGGGGCCGGGCGTCGTAGGCCTGCCAGCTGGCGGGGTTGAGGTAGTCGCTCTGGGTGTCGTAGCGCAGCACCTCGGCCGTGTTGAGGGGGACAAAGTAGACGTAGCGCCCGTCGAAGACGGCGCCGTCAAAACAGACGGCGCGCGGCGAGACGGCGGTGGCGTCAAAGACCGTGTAGGAGGCGGCGTCTTTGAATTTGGCGCGCGTGTCGATGCGCAGAATTTGGCCGCTTTGCTGGTCGTCGAGGGAGTCGGGGCCGCTCGCCCGGGTGTAGCCGGGGCAGCAGTAGAGGTAGCGCCCGTCAAAGGCCAGGCTTTGCCCCGAATGGGGGAATTGGGCGTCGTGGGCCTCCCAACTGGCGGCGTTTTTAAAGTTGCGCTGGGTGTCGTAGCGCAAAACGCGGCTGTGGTGGGTGGTACCGTCGTCGCGGGGGTTAAAGTAGACGTAGCGTCCGTCAAAGGCGCCGCCGTAAAAGCCGGCGGTGTGCAGGCCGTCGGTGTAACTGGCGTCGAATGCCTCCCAGGCGGCGGCATCGCCAAAGTCTTTGTGGGTGTTAAAGCGCAGCACGCGGCCGTGCGTGGAGGTGCGTTCGTTATGGTCGCGTATGGGGCAAAAGTAAACGTACTGGCCGTCGTAGACGGCGCCAAAGTAGCCCCGGGTTTCGAGGCCGTCGGTGTGGCCGGCGTCGTAGGCGCTAAAGTTGAAGCTGGATAGCGGCTCCCATTTGGAGACCAGAGGTTGCATGGCCTCGGTGCCGTACTCGTTGCTGTGCACCCAGGCCTCTACGGTGAGGGCGTCGTCAAAGTCAAAATCGGGGATGTGGGGGTGGACAAGGTCGGGATCGGTGTTGCCTTCGAGATGCAGAACCAGGCGGTAGTTTTTGTCCCAGGGGTTGTCCGCCGCCGCCGCCGCGCCGCCGTAGCACAGATAGAAGGCGGTGTCTTGGCTGCTGGAGAGTTGGGGCAGGCAAACCCAGGCTTTGAGGGCACCGGTTTGGGGATCGTAGGCGCCGCGCTCGTGCGCCAGGGGGGCGTTGTCGGCATCGGTAAAGTGGATGTCGCCGCCGTCGTCCTGGGCCACGTGGCCGCCGTGGGCGCTGGACTTGAGGTCCGGGTCGGTGAGGGAGACGAGCAGGGGAAAGTTGGTTTGGTCCTCGTTGAGCACGCAAGTGCGGTCGACGGTGAGTTTTTTTCTGTAGGGCATGCGCAGTCTTTCGCTGGACTTGTTGGTTTATAAGTTGTCACAAAATAAATAAAGACGGGGTTTGACACAAAATTGAATGCGGTTTGATTAGAGGGCAGGTTTTGCTAGAACGCCAGATCTCAGAGGAGGGAATACCATGGAGACCATCGATTTCTCGCGCTCTTTTCTCATTTTTCGCACCGACTGGGAAAAGAAACCGTCGATGACGGCAAGTCACAAACCGCGCTATACCCTCAACAACGCCCGCATCCCACTCGATTGCGTCTGCACCATTGTAGAAAAGGAGGGTCCCTACCACGAGCAATTCGCCCTGGGGGTGAATTGCAAAACCGAGCGCGTGGGGGTAGAATCCGATATCTGGACCCAGCCCAACGCCGATTTTGTGCCCATTTTTACGCCCGAGCGCTTCATGAACCTCAAGGCTTTTGACCAGGTCGGCGAGCGGGTGGTGCTGTACCCGCCTTCTCTGGGCGGGCAGCCCGAGCGCCAGATCGGCCGGGTTGAAGAGGCTTTCGACCAGGTGCGCATAGACGTGGCGCGCACCAATGGAGAGGTGTTGGAAAGCGGGGCGCAGATCGTCGAGGCCGTGCTGGACAACCGGCCGCTGGTGGCGCACACCCAGACGGAAAACGAGCGCTACCGCGCCGCCCTCGTATATCCGGTCAAGACGATGAACGCCAACGAGCGCGATATGGTCTACCAGACGGATACCGGCCCTATGTTACTGCCCGATCTAAACGCCGCGCCGCAAGATTTGCTGGGGCGCATGGAACTGGCTTTTTCTGCCTTTAATTGCCCCGAGTGGATCGAGTTCATAGTGCGCGTGCCCACCCCCCTCACCGACGAGATCAGCGTGCACCACTACTCCAAGTCGGTGCGTTGTGAGGCGCGCAATCAGATAGTCTGTTTGGAATAATTGGCGGGGCAGATGCAGGATTGTACAGGCAAAAGCCTCGCCGCATTAAACTTTCGGCGAGGCTTTTGCCCGTGCAGGTGTTGTCGACCAGTGCCTAGCGCTCTTGCGCCGGCGCGTAAGAGCGCAGGGTAGCGCCGGTGTAGACCTGGCGCGGTCGGTTGATCTTGGTGGTATTGCTCTCCTCGTACCACTGGGCGATCCAGCCGGGCATGCGGCCGATGGCAAACATGACGGTGAACATCGAGGGCGGAATGCCAATGGCGCGCAGAATTACGCCGCTGTAGAAGTCGACGTTGGGGTAGAGCTTGCGCTCGACAAAGTAGTCGTCTTCGAGGGCGACCGCTTCCAGTTCCTCGGCAATGGACAACAGCGGGTCTTTGATGTGCAGTTGGGCCAGCACCTGCTCGCAAGTTTCCTTGATGATTTTGGCGCGTGGGTCAAAGTTTTTGTAGACGCGGTGGCCAAAGCCCATCAGGCGGATGCCGGCTTTTTTGTCTTTCACCTGCTGTACGAAGTCTTTGACCGGCAGGTTTTGCTGCCGGATGTTTTCCAGCATGTCGACCACGGCCACGTTGGCGCCGCCGTGCAGCGGCCCCCACAGGGCACAGACGCCGGCGGCCACCGAGGCAAAGAGGTTGGCCTCGCTGCTGCCCACCATGCGCACCGTCGAGGTGCTACAGTTTTGTTCGTGGTCGGCGTGCAGGAGGAAGATCAGGTCGAGCGCTTTGACCAGCACCGGGTTGGGCTCGTATTCCTTGTAGGGCTGGCTGAACATAGTGTGCAGGAAATTTTCGGCGTAGGTCTTGTCGGGGTGCGGGTAGATGATGGGGAAGCCGTTGGCGTGGCGGTAGGAGTAGGCGGCAATGGTGCGCACCTTGGCCATGATGCGGGCGACGGCCTCTTCAAAGGTGTCGTCGTCGTGAATGTCGAGGAATTCGGGGTGGAAGCAGCTCAGGGCGTTGAGCACGGCCGAAAGCACGGCCATGGGCGGCGAGTTGTGCGGGAAGAGGTCAAAGTGGTGGCGAATGTCTTCGTGCAGTCCCTGGTGTTTGGTGAGCAATTCGCTAAAGGAATCCAGCTGGTTCTGGGACGGCAACTCGCCCCAAATGAGCAGCCAGGAGCTTTCGATAAAATTGCTCTTTTCGGCCAATTCTTCAATGGGGTAACCGCGGTAGCGCAGAATGCCCTCTTCGCCGTCAATAAAGGTAACGGCACTCTGGCAGGACCCGGTATTGCCGTAGCCCTGGTCCAGAGTGATGTAGCCGCTTTGGGCGCGCAGCGCCGAAATGTCGATGGCACGCTCGCCTTCGCTGCCGACGACGACGGGCAGTTCTACGGTCTGGTCGTCCAATTGCAGGCGGGCTGTATCAGACATAGCAGTTTTCCTCCAGCGTTTGTATCTCGTTGTATAATTTACAGGGTGCGGCCTCGTTGCGCATCTGACATTGCGGAACTCGACAGGCATTTCTGGTTTCTTTTGAGGAGTATGATAGTAGGCCGAAACTGCCAGAATGTCAACCGGCCGGGCGCCGGAGCGAATGTGAAAAATCAACGGATTTCTCAAGGCAAATTATCTACATTAATTTAGAAAGACATAGTCAACCGGCCTTGCAAAGACCCTTAAAGTTTGCAATTTGTCGGGAGGCGATATGGCCGCGTGTCGGTCGTTTGTCTGAGAGAGAGTTTTTTAGCGCATGAAGTACAGTTTTATTGGTCTTGTTCTGCTCGTTTTTTCGGGGGCGGTGGCCCAGCCGTTGCGGTTGGTTTCCAGTGGGCCCGACGAGCTCGAATTGGAGCTCGTCGCAGAGCCGGTCCAGGTACAAGAGAAGGTGATGGCGGGGCGCCGCTTTGACGATTTGGCGGGGGCGGAGGGGCCGCGTTTGGCGGCGCCGGGGCAGCCCGCCCTGCCCTACATTGCCGAATTGTTGGCGTCGCCGCCGGGCGCGCAAGTGCAGGTAGAGGTGCGGGGCGTTCACTACAGGGAGTACGAGAACGTCTGGTTTGTGCCGGCGCCCCATTACGGCGCAGAATCGCCCGCCGCGCCGCGCTACGAAGTGGGCGCCGTTTACGGCGAAGACGCCTTTTTTCCCGGCCGCCAAGCGGCGGTTGCGCGGGCGGGCATTTTGCGCGGGGTGGAGGCACACGCCCTGCACATCTACCCCCACCAGTACAATCCCGTGCAAAAAATATTGCGGGTGTACGACCGCATGGAAATTCGCGTCCGCTTTAGCGGCGGGCGCCGGGGCAAGGCGGCCGCCGCGGCGGACGACCCGCACGGCGCGGCGCTGTACCGGGCCTTTATCAATCCGGGCCAGGCCGTTGCCACCCGGCGCGGCCGCGCCAAGCGCGCAGCGGCCGAGTGGTACGAACCGGCCGCGCCCTGGATAAAAGTTTTTGTCGAACAAGACGGGTTTTACCGCATCGACGCAGAGAGGTTGGGCGCTTTTGTCGACGTCGGAGAAATCGACCCGCGCACTTTGCGCCTCCTCCACCTGGGCCAGGAGCAGGCGGTACATCTAGAGGGCGCCGAGGATGGCCGTTTTGACGCGGGCGACTACCTGCTTTTCCACGGTTTTTTCCGCCGCGACGACAAAAATTTTCAAAGCCCTTATGGCCGGCGCAACACCTATTGGCTGACTTGGGGCGGGCCGGCCGGACTGCGCTTGCAAGAGCGCTCCGGCGCCCCGGTCAACGACTACCCGGCACAGCGCTCGTTTTGGGACAAGGCGCATTTTG
>CAXGRO010000070.1:0-14116 GCA_964012055.1 uncultured bacterium | reverse complement strand
GCAACGCCAAAACCGCCTGGCGCACCGCCTGCAGCGCCCCACGGCCACTCCCCAGTCCCCCCCCATCCCCCTTCTCTGCCACATAGCGCCGCAACTCCTCATAGCGCAATTGCGGCGTCCCCTCTTTCTTTAGAGAATAATCCACCTCGACAATGATGTAGCGCCCGGCATCCTCATTCTTAAACCGGCTCTGCCGATAGCCAAACCCGCACTCCCCCGGCCCAAATTCCACCACCTCAAGCGTTTCCCGCTCCAGCGCCTTCACCGCAGTGATCACCTCCTTCACCTCCTGGCCATACGCCCCCACATTCTGCATCGGCGTCGCCCCCACCCACCCCGGAATCCCCGCCAGACATTCTATCCCCCCCAACCCCCGCTCCACACAATCCCGCACCAACCCGTCCCAATCCTCCCCCCCTTGAGCGCGGACCACACACGCCCTCCCCCCATCTTCAAAATCCACTCCCTGCAAACCAATTCTCATCACCAACCCCGCAAACCCCTCGTCCGCAAATATGAGGTTGCTCCCCCCTCCCATCACCTGCACAGGCATATCCCTCTCCCGCGCCCACACCAGCCCCTGCCGAATCTCATCCACCGAGCCACAATCGCAAAAATACCGCGCCTTCCCCCCCAACCCCATCGTCGTATAAGGCCCCAATAAGATATCTTCCTGATAATCAACAACCATGGATCTCTCTATATTTTCTCTCTAAACCAAGGAACTTCTGCCCTGAACAGTTTTTTATTTATATTCAGGAGTTATTATAGATTTTGTGTGGTATATCTAAAATCCGCGGAGGTCGGATAGAGGGCAGTCCCACCACAGTATAACGCCATAATATCTACAAAGACCCACCCCAATACAAATCACCCAAAATGTCCCCACCCGAGCAAACCAAAGAACAGATCCTCTCCCGAGTCCGCGACGAGATCTGGAAGCACACCAGCGAGGACGTAGAAAACGTGCTCAAGGCCATGTGGGACGGCCTAGGCGCCCTCAACGTCCCCCTCATGTTCTGCTCGGTCAACCTCATAGACGACACCGCCCCCCCCGCTGGTCACCGTCTGCTCCCTCAACCGCGAGGGTCGCTGGCGGCGCCGCGAATTTCGCGTAGAGGCAGACGCCCCCTAATGCGCATCTGGAAAGTGGGCGCCCTGGCGCACCGACCAGACCTGGAGCGGGACGCCCCCTACGGCGAGTGGGAAGGTTTTTCACCCATCTCCATACACGCCGTCGCCGACGCCCCCTTCGCCCAGGGCACCCTGGCGATCAGCAGCAAAACACCCGACGTTTTTTCACCGCAAGACCTAGACGTTCTCCAGGACATGGCGCAAACCATCTCCAGAGGGTTCCAGCGCCTACAAGACCTGCAAACTCTGGAGCGTCGCAACCAGGAATTGGAAGACGAAATTGCCGAGCGCCAGCGGCGCGAACGGCGCGAAGCGGCGCGCTACCAGGTGCGCGAACAGGTGTGGAACATGGACAGTGTCGACGACATCGACCGCGTTTTGGAAACCGTCGGCGACATTTTAAAATCCATGGAAGTACCCCTTGCCCCGTGCGGCGTCAACATCGTCGACCCCGCCACCGCAACGCCCACCGTCAACTACATTATGAATCAGCAGGGCGAATGGTCGAGCCGCACCGTCGACAAGGGCGGCTCCACCATCGCGCATTTCTGGCGCCAAACGGAGCCGGTTTATCGCAGAGACCTGCACAAAGAAAACCCGTACAACGAACACGCGCGCCAGCATTCGCTCCGTCGTCGACGTGCCCTTTTCCCACGGCACCCTGGCGGTGAGCAGCGCAACACCCGAGGCCTTTTCGGACCAAGACCTCGATGTTTTGCAGGGCATCTCGATCTCCCTGTCCGAGGGGTTCATGCGCAGGGAGGACCTGCAGGCGCTACGGCAACGAAATCAGCAATTGGAGCGCGAGGCCCGCGAGCGCGAAAAAGAGCGCGCCGCCCTGCACCTGGTGCGCCAGCAAGTATGGGAGATGAAAAGCGAGGGCGGTATTGAAAAAGTGATGGACGCAGTTGAGGACGGCCTGGTATTGCTCGGCGTACCCTTTAGGGAATACGGCATCAACATCGTCGACCAGACCACCGAGCCCCCCAGCGTGCGCATCAACACCAAGGAGCGCGGCCAACGTGCCCGCGTTTGGACCGACGCCTCCTCCCCCAAATGTACGACTTCATCACCAATCTATGGCTCACCAGAGACGTGCTCTACCGCCGCGACTTATTGGAAGAAGACACCTACGGCGTCCTGCAATCGCGCCAGGGGGTTTTTGACACCCCCATCCGCTCCGTCCTCGACGTGCCCTTCTCCCGCGGCTCCCTGGCGGTCAACAGTCCTGAACCCGAGGCTTTTTCGGCACGCAACATAGCCGTTATGCGCGAGCTGGCCACCGTGCTTTCCGAAGTTTCCAGCGCCTGGAAGATTTGCGCAAGCTCGAAGAGCGCAACCGCGAATTGGAGCGCGAAATAGACCGCCGCAAAGACGCCGAAACCGAATCGCACAAGGCGCGCGAGGAGGCCGAGGCGGCCAACCGCGCCAAGAGCGTCTTTTGGCCAATATGAGCCACGAACTGCGCACCCCGCTCAACGCCATCATGGGCTACGCCGAACTCGAGCTGGGCAGCGAACCCACCGACGACGAACTGCGCAAAAACCTGGAGCTCATCTTTAAAACCAGCGAACGCGCCGCCGGCCTCACCGACCAATTGCTCGCCTTCAGCCGCCGCAAAATGGTGGCGCCCAAAGTCACCGACCTCAACGAGGTGATGCGCGACACCGAAAAAATGTTGAGCCGCCTGCTGGGCGACCACATCGAATTGGCGCTCGACCTCCTACCCGAGCCGGGGCCGGTAAAAATAGACCCCGGCCTGATGGCGCAGGCCGTCGTCAATTTGTCCATCAACGCCCGCGACGCCATGCCCGACGGCGGCAAGTTGCGCATTGCCATCAACGCCGTTGACCTCAACGCCCAGGCGGCGGCCGACGACCCCCAACTGCAACCCGGGCCGCACTTTGAGCTGGTGCTGTCCGACACCGGCAGCGGCATGGATCAAGAAACGCTGGCGCGCGTTTTTGAGCCCTTCTTCACCACCAAAGAGCCGGGCAAGGGCACCGGCCTGGGGCTGTCTACGGTGCACGGCATCGTGCGCCAGAGCGGCGGCCAGGCACGCATTGCCAGCGAGGTGGGGCGCGGCACCGACTTTACCATTATCCTGCCCCGCGTCGCCGAGCCCGTAGAACCGCTGGCCCAACAGGCGCAGCGCAGCGCCAAATTGGACGGCAGCGAAACCATCCTCCTGGTGGAAGACAAGGCCGATTTGCGCCTCATAGTCCGCCGTTTTTTAGAAAGGCAGGGATACACCGTGCTGGAAGCGTCACACGGCGGCGAGGCGCTGCAACTCTACGAGCGCAACAAGGGCCACATCCACCTGCTGATCACCGACGTGATCATGCCCAAAATGGGCGGCCAGGAACTGGCCGATTGGCTGGCCCCGCTGCGCCCCGAAATGAAAGTGCTCTATATGTCGGGTTATATGGCCGAAGAAGTCAACCGCTACGGCCTGCTGGATTCGGGCGCCGCCTTTATTCAAAAGCCCTTCACCCGCGATGTGCTCCTGGGCAAAGTGCGCAAACTGCTGGACGGCGCCGACGACTAAACCGCTGAACCTTGACCTCGTCGTCTGCCGCCCTATATTCCGCTGTAATCGACTTACCCTAGACGCAAAGCTCGCATGGAAAAGAAAATCTACCTGGCCAGCCCCTACGGCTTTTCGGCCCAGCAGAAAACGCAACTTTTGCCCGCCTTCGTACAGGCCCTGGAACAAATTGGAGCCGAAGTCTGGGAGCCATTCGAGCGCAACAACCAGGTCGACTTTCCGACACCCGGCTGGGCCTACCAGGTGGGGCAGAGCGACCTGCGCGACGTGGTGAAATCGGACGCCATCTTCGCCATTGTCAACGGCACCCCGCCCGACGAAGGCGTCATGGTGGAACTGGGCGCCGCCATCGCCCTGGGCCGCAAGACCTTTCTCTTTCGCGACGATTTCCGCCGCTGCACCGACTGCGAGAAATACCCCCTCAACCTCATGCTCTTCACCGGCCTGCCCGAAGAGGGCTGGGAGGACTATTACTACACCTCCCTGAGCGAAATCGCGGCGCCCGACAAGGCCCTGGCCCGCTGGCTGGCCGGCGACTTGGACTGACGTGAGTGAAATTGTTCTCATCAACGTCTCCGGCCGCGACAAACCCGGTTTAACTTCGTCGCTGACCGCCATTCTGGCCCGCTACCAGGTCAACATTCTCGACATCGGCCAGGCCGTCATTCACGACACCCTGTCGCTGGGCATGCTAATCGAAATCCCCGCCGCCGCCGGTCCCTCGCCGGTGCTCAAAGACCTGGTCTTTCGCGCCTACGAATTGGACACCGACGTCCGCTTTACGCCCATCTCGGCCCCCGACTACGAGCGCTGGGTGGAGCACCAGGAGAGCCAGCGCTACATCATCACTTTGCTGGGCCGCCGCATCACCGCCGAGCAGATTTCGCGCATCGCCGCCCTCATCTCGTCGCGCGGCCTCAACATCGACGATATCTCGCGCCTGTCGGGCCGCATTCCGCTCGAAAGCGCCCAGCGCCCCGGCCGCGCCTGCATCGAGCTGACGGTGCGCGGCCCCCTCCACGACGTGGGCGAGGCGCGTTCGGAACTGATGGGCCTGGCCAGCCAATTGGGCATCGACCTGGCCTTTCAGGAAGACGACCTCTACCGCCGCAACCGCCGCCTGGTGGCCTTTGACATGGATTCCACCCTCATCCAGCAAGAGATCATCGACGAGTTGGCACACGCTGCCGGGGTGGGCCAAGAGGTGGCGCAGATCACCGCCTGCGCCATGCACGGCGAGGCCGACTTTAAGGACGCTTATGTACAGCGCCTGCACCTGCTCAAAGGGCTCGACGAATCCGCGCTGCAACAAATTGCCGCCGACCTGCCGCTGACCGAAGGCGCCGAACGCCTGGTCGCCAACCTCAAGAATCTGGGCTACAAGATCGCCATTCTCTCGGGCGGTTTCACCTACTTCGCCCGCCACTTGCAGCGCCGCCTAGACATCGACTATGTCTACGCCAACGAGCTGGACATAGCCGACGGCAAGGTCACCGGAAGGGTGGTGGGCGAAATTGTCGATGGCGACAAAAAAGCCGAACTTTTGTGCCACATCGCACACCAGGAAAACATCCGCCTGGAGCAGGTCATTGCCGTGGGCGACGGCGCCAACGACCTGCCCATGCTCAACACCGCCGGCCTAGGCATCGCCTTCCACGCCAAACCCGTGGTCAAAGAGGGCGCCAAGCAGGCCATTTCCACCGTGGGCCTGGACGGCATCCTCTACCTGATGGGCATCCGCGACCGCGAAATCCCCAATTAAATCCCATGCGTACCGATATTGCTCCCGAACTTTTGCAAGATCCCGACGTCCAGGTCTCCGAAGAAATCCTGCGCACCTGCGTCCATTGCGGCTTTTGCAACGCCACCTGCCCCACCTACCTGCTCACCGGCAACGAACTGGAGGGTCCGCGCGGCCGCATCTACCTGATCAAAACCTTACTCGAGGGCCAGATCGACGCCCAGTCCCACACCGTGGAGCACATCGACAACTGCCTGGGCTGCCTGGCCTGCGAGACCACCTGCCCCAGCGGCGTCACTTACTCCCACCTGCTGGAAGAAGCGCGCCCCCGCCTGGAACAACAGACCCGCCGCCCCCTCGCCGACCGCCTGCTGCGCACCCTGCTGACCCACTTATTGCCCCACCCCGGCCGCTTCCACCTGGCCATGCGCCTGGCCGCACTGGGCCGCCTGTTTAAATTCCTCACCCCCCCTTCCATGCGCCACCTGCTCGACATGGCGCCACCACACCTGCCCACCCCGGCCGCCCACGCCCGCCCCGGCGTCGTCCCCGCCCAGGGCCCGCGCCGCGCCCGCATGGCCCTGCTCACCGGCTGCGCCCAACAGGTGCTGGGCCCGCAAATCAACGACGCCACCGTACGCCTGCTCACCCGCCTGGGCGTCGAGGTCGTAATCCCACCGCAAATGGGCTGCTGCGGCGCCCTCACCTTCCACATGGGCGAGCGCCCCCACAGCCTAGATCTCATGCGCAACAATATCGAAGTCTGGCACGCCGAACTACAGGGCGACGGCCTCGACGCCATTGTGCTCAACACCTCCGGCTGCGGCACCGCGGTCAAGGAATACGACCACATTTTCCGCAACGACCCCAATCTCAGCGAAAAAGCCGCCGCCGTCACCGCCCTAGTCCGCGACGTCTCCGAGGTGGTCGCCGATCTGGGTTTGGGACCGGCCGGCCACGCCCCCGCCCTGCGCGTGGCCTACCACGACGCCTGCTCGCTGCAACACGGCCAAAAAGTCAAGGACCCGCCGCGCCAGTTGCTCAAAGAAGCCGGCTTCGACCTGATTGAAGTGCCCGAGGCCCACATATGCTGCGGCAGCGCCGGCACCTACAATCTACTTAAACCCGCCAACGCCTCGGCTCTATTGCAACGCAAGGCCAACCACATTGGGCAAACGGATGCGCAGATTGTGGCGGCGGGCAATATTGGCTGCATGGAACAAATTGGCCGCGGTATCGATGTACCCATAGTACATACTATAGAATTGCTCGATTGGGCTACGGGGGGAGCATGTCCGGAGAAGTTGGTAGGATTTGTAGCGGAATGAAACCGGCGTAGTCAAAAACGATAAAACTCCTATATTCCTAATACGAAAGAAATTACTGGATAGGCCGGGAGGGGATGTCGCCAGTCACACCACCCCAACCCAAAAACCACCATGACGCCATCTTTAGAACAAAAAACAACCACCGCCCGCACCCACCTCGACGCCCATGTCCGCGACATCGTCCAATGGCACTTCTCACCCGAAACTGGCTGCCCCTTCTGGCTCGACCACGCCCAAAGCCTCGATTTTGACCCGCGCGAAAAAATTAAAACCTACGACGACCTCGCCCTCCTGGGCCACTTCCAGGACGAATGGCTGCGCGGCGGCCCCGTGCGCCGCTGGGTGCCCAAAGCCTACGCCGACGACCCCGTCTACGTCTTTGAAACCGGCGGCTCTACCGGCCTGCCCAAATACCGCATCAATATCCGCGACTTTCAAATAGACTACGACATGTACAGCGACACCCTCTCCGACGCCAGCTTCCCCCCCGGCGCCGACTGGCTCATGCTGGGCCCCTCCGGCCCGCGCCGCCTGCGCCTGGCCATCGAACACCTGGCGCAGCAGCGCGGCGGCATCTGCTTTCTCGTCGACCTCGACCCGCGCTGGGTCAACCGCCTGGTAAGCGACGGCGAAATGCGCGAGCTCGAAGCCTATAAAGCGCACGTCATCGACCAGGCCCTCAAAATCCTCAAAGCGCACGACAACGTGCAGTGCGTCTTCACCACCCCCAAACTGCTCGAAGCGCTGTGCGAAAAAGTCTCCCTGCCCAAACTGGGCATCAAAGGCATCTTTTGCGGCGGCACCGAAATGGACGCCCAATTCCACCGCTTTGCGCGCGAAGAGCTAGTGCCCGGCATCGACTTTGTGCCCACCTACGGCAACACCCTCATGGGCCTGGCCTGCTGCAAACCCTTTGAGCCGGCCGACGACTACGTCATCACCTACTACCCGCCCCAGCCGCGCGCCGTCATCGACCTAGTCGATCCCAACGACCCTACGCGCCGCGTCGACTACGGCCAAACCGGCCGCGTCATGCTCTCCACTTTGACCAAAGAATTTTTCATGCCCCGCTTTTTGGAACGCGACGAGGCCGAACGCGCCGCGCCCATCGACCTCTACCCCTGGGACGGCGTGCAAAACCTGCGCCTGCTCACCCAGCTGCAAGAATCCGTCGTCGTCGGCGTCTATTGAGGAGAACGATTATGCATCTGCCCATTCTGCGCGCCGGCCAACCCTATAAAAGCCTCAACCAGCTCGAAGTGCGCCACATCGCCAGCGGCGAGCCCCTGGCCCGGGTGAGCCAGGCCAACCGCGGCCTCATCGCCCGCGACCTCAACCGCATCGACCAGCACCAGCACGCCCTGGCCCAACTCGACGTCGCCGAGTTGCTGCGCATCTGCCACCAAGCCGCCGACCTCTTCCGCAACGGCGAGCTGCCGCTGGACGACGATGTGCAATCCGCCGACGACTACGTCCACCAGGTCTCGGCCACCACCGGCCTGCCTCACACCCTGGCGCGCCGCAATATGGATAAAATCCACCTGGCTCTGAGTGAAATGGCCGCCGTACTCGACGGCTTGAGCCGCGGCCTCGACCTCTCGGTACTCGACGCCGGCCAGGGCGTACAGCAAGGACGCCGGCTCAGCTACGTCGCCCTCACCCAGGCGCTGGGCGCCGTGCTGCCCAGCAATTCCCCCGGCGTACACGCCCTGTGGCTGCCGGCCCTTCCCCTCAAAGTCCCGCTCGTGCTCAAACCGGGCAGCGAAGAACCCTGGACGCCGCTGCGCATCGCCCGCGCCTTTATCGCCGCCGGCTGCCCGCCCCAAGCCCTCAGTTATTATCCCACCAACCACGCCGGCGCCGCCGAAATTCTTCTGCGCTGCAACCGCTCCCTGCTCTTTGGCGGTGGCCCCACCGTGGCGCCGTGGCAGGACGACCCCGGCGTGCAAATCCACGGGCCGGGGCGCAGCAAAATCGTTTTCGGCGCCGACAAAATCGCGCAGTGGGAAGACTACCTCGACCTGATGGTCGACTCCATCGCCGCCAACGGCGGCCGCTCCTGCATCAACGCCTCCGGCATCTGGGTCCCCGCCCACGGCCGCGAAATCGCCCAGGCTTTAGCCCAACGCCTGGCGCAAATAACACCGCGACCGCTCGACGATCCCCAAGCGCAAATTGCCGCTTTTACCCGGCCGACAATGGCGCGCCAACTTTCCGATATGATCGACGCCCAGTTCCAAACGCCCGGCGCCGCAGACGCGACCGCCATCTTGCGCCAAACCGACCGCGTCGCCGAACGAGACGGCTGCACCTTCCTCCACCCCACCTTAATCCACGCAACCAGCGCCAACCACCCCCTGGCCAATACGGAATTCCTCTTCCCCTTTGCCGGCGTCGTCGAATGTCCCCAGGAGGAACTGCTACAAAACATCGGGCCTTCTTTGGTAGTGACGGCCATAACAGAAAACGAAGAATTAATCGACAACCTCCTCTCTTCCCCCAACGTGGAACGCCTCAACTTGGGTCCCATCTCCACCAATAAAATTGACTGGGACCAGCCCCACGAGGGCAACCTCTTCGACTTTCTCTATCGCCAGCGCGCCCTGCAAATCGCCGCGGCGTAAGAACGAAAGCAAGTATTTGGACTCAGAGAAGAAATGCAGATTGAATTTGACTAAGTATGAATCTTCACTTTTCTGACCATGCAAAAGAACAAATGGAAGATAGGGATATCTCCATAGAAATGATTTTAGGGGTTGTCGAAAATCCTGAACAAAAGTACAATCAAGAAATAGATGAAACGGTCTGCCAATCGAAGGTGAATTTCGGTGAGAAAGTATATTTGCTCCGGGTATTTGTAAACTATACTGAAAGTCCGCCAACTATTATCAGCGTGTATCGCACCAGCAAAATTCAAAAGTATTGGAGGAAGGGATGAAAGTTAAATATGACGAGGAAATAGATGCCTTAGTCATCAGATTTTCTGACGAAAAAATAGATGAAAGTGATGAAGATAAACCTGGTATTATTTTGGATTATGATGAAAAGGGCAATGTAGTCAAAATTGAAATATTAAAAGCCTCGCAACGAATTGGAAATCCAAGAAATATTGAATTTGAAGTTGCATGAACTAACATTATACGTCTTGCGGTTACACAGAAGAGGAATGGGGCTGTTTGGCCAGAAGGTTCTCTGACATGACCTACGATCGCCAACAAGACGTCGTGTACGGCTACCAGGATGGCACCAGACTAATTATGGACGTTATGACCCCATCGGAACGCCAGAACGGTGCCGCCGTTCTCTGGAATCTCGACGAAGGAGTCAAGTCATGTCTTGGCTTCGAGGGGTCCGTGCGAGGAACCCTATCCAAAGACCTCATCAGTCGCTTCAAGCTCTCGGCTGATCTTCTCCTCAATGCAGGCTACGTTGTCTTTGCCGTCGCCCACAGGAATTCACCTCGATACCGAATGGACGAGATCCTCCCCGATCTATCGCGCGCGGTGCATTTCGTTCGGTGTCACGCAGGTCGCTTCGGAATCGAACCGCATCGGATCGGTATCACTAGGAGTACCTCGGGCGGCGGGCTCGCTCTCATAGCGGGCGCTTCGCCTCCGGTACCCGATTCACAGTCCGAGGATCCGGTCGATCGCGTGCCCTCACAAGTAAACGCGATCGTCGCTCACTGTCCGTTCAGCGACTTACTCAACTACGGTCGCCCAGACAGGCCCCCCAACGATTTCTGGGGTCGCACCATTCCCGCATTCGATTTTCACGCCTGGAACGAGGCATCGAGCCGGTATGAGCGTATCGTCGAGCCTGACCAACAGAAGGCATTCTTTCAACTCTGCTCTCCGTTGAACTACATCAGTTCCTCCATGCCGCCGGCCTCAAAGACCTGGGAGTACCTCACAAATTGATAGTCTACAAGGGAATGGAGCACTCCTGGTCTCCGTCGGATGACGAGTTACAGGAAATGTGTTGCTGGTTCGACAAATACCTGGCGGCGTAGCTATGGCGTCGCATTGGCGCGAGTCAACGCGGCGATTGACGCCGCGATCAAGAGATAGAATGTCTTTATTACTTTTATCTCGATATAATCACCTCTTTGTCCGGTCCTATTTTTGCGTATACTTTTGAACAGCTCCAGAGGGCACAACCTTTTAGCAACAATCGCCTTAAGATACCAACCTTAATGGTATAATCATTAGTTCGACAGCCAAAAGAATGGAAAGCCGAAGTTATAATTATGTGAGAAAAATTAGGGGGATGTATGTCGAAACTGGTAGGATTGTATTCCGAACCTCGTATGCTCATAGAGCATCCTGGCTATTTCGATGCGCTGATAGATGCTGTCGGGCTGACGCATGTGCTCATGGCGGGTTATGAACTCTCACCCGAAACAACGGCGAAAAATCCGCTGCCTCCCGGCGCGCAACAGCATGTGCCATCCCCCGGAAATGGGGACCATCGCAGCTTTTGTCAGGCACTGGACATCGCCCATGAAAAAGGTCTTCAGGTATGGGTGCGAGCCTGGGGTTGGCATGGCAATGGAGGACGGTTTCCGGATCTGTGCATGCAGGATATGCACCACCGGCGCCTCAGTGAAGTGCCGGAACTGCCATACGCCCTTGAACAACAAAGTATCGCTTTCTGCCCCAACTATGAACCGCTGAACGATTATCTCATGGCCGTGTATGCTGAGCTGGCGGCCAATTATGATGCCGAAGGCGTAAACCTGAGCCATTGCCGCTACACCGCACCCTCGTTCTTTCACAATTTGTTCGGATGCGCCTGCGAAAGGTGTGAAGCGAGGGCACGGGAACAGGGTTATGATTTTGATCGTATGCGGCGCAGTGTTTTGGCCTTCTGGGACAGATTGCACCATATAGACGCCCGGACCGTGCAAGAAGCCGTAAGGCGTGGTTTTGGCATGATGCAGCTGGTGCAGTGGCTGGGCATCGATGCCGGGCTGATAGATTGGTTTGAATTCAGATCAAGCGTGATTACCCATCATCTTCAACGATTTAAAGCATCAACCGAAGAGGCGGCCGGGCGCGATATTGTTTTCGGATTCGATTCCTTTCCGCCGAGTCTCTCGTTACTGGTTGGACACGCCTATCCCCATTTTCTGGACTGGGCGGACTACATCAGTCCATTGATCTCCCATGTGGAAATCTTTATCCTTTCCGCCTTTGCCTCATACGCCGATTTGCTCTGCACCTGGAACGACGGATTAGATGAAACGGACGCCCTTCGATTCATCTATCGGTTGTCGGGTTACGACCAGATTGCAATGCCGCAGAACTTCAATGCGCTCGGTGTCAAGACCCCGGATTGTGAGGTAAATTGTCAGGCTTTGCCCGACATCGTCGAATTGGAACTGTGGCGTGCTCGGATGTATAATCTCGGCAAAGTGCCGTCCTATCCGGTTATCAAAGGGGCAATATGGTCACCCGATATCGTGCAACGTTTGGTACAGACCGCAGAGCATATGGGGCACGATGGCATTATCTTCCAGGGTACGGAGGCGCTGTTGGACTATCCGGGAGTTGATTAGGTGGTGTCTGAAATGAATACAATCTTCCAAACTAAAATCAGGGTTATTTTTAACAAGACTGTTTCTACAATGGGACAGAATCTTAACAGATCAAATGGCTTCGAAGTCTCCGGTGGTAGAAAACTTAAATTAAGTATAAATGCCTAATCATTCAGCCGCCACAAGCTTCACCTACGACCCTTCAATCCGCACCGTATTCGGCGCCAACGCCCTATACCAATTGGGCGAATTGGCCCGCCAACTGGCCGGCCCCCGCGTCCTCCTGGTCACCGACCCCGGCGTCGTCCAGGCCGGCATAGCCACCAAAGCCCAGGCTGTCCTTCAACGAGCCGACCTGGAACCTTTCAACTTCTCAAAAGTCGAAGAGAACCCCACGACCGCACACGTTGAAGCCGGCGTCCGTTTCGCCCAACAACACGCCCCCATCCACCTGATCATCGGCCTGGGCGGCGGCAGCGCCATGGACTGCGCCAAAGGCATCAATTTCATTCTCAGCAACGGCGGCAAAATGGAGGATTACTGGGGCAAAAACAAAGCGACCCAACCCATGTTGCCCGCCATCGGCGTGCCCACCACCGCCGGCACCGGCAGCGAAGCCCAGTCCTTTGCCCTCATCGCCCAAGCCGACACGCACGAGAAAATGGCCTGCGGCGACCGCAAGGCGCGCTTCCACACCGTCGTCCTCGACCCCGCCCTCAGCGCCAGCGCCCCACCCGCCGTCACCGCCGCCACCGGCCTCGACGCCATCGCCCACGCCGTCGAAAGCTACGCCAGCACGGCGCGCAACCCCATCGCGCAGCTCTTCGCCCGCGAGGCCTGGCGCCTGCTGGCCGAATCCTTTGCCGCCGTCCTGGAACGCCCCGCCGACCTCGACGCCCGCGGCCCCATGCTGCTGGGCGCCCACCTGGCCGGTATGGCCATCGAAAACTCCATGCTCGGCGCCGCCCACGCCTGCGCCAACCCGCTCACCGCCCGCTACCACCACATCAGCCACGGCGCCGCCGTCGGCCTCTTTCTGCCCCACGTCATTCGCTTTAACACCCAGGCCGTCGGCCCCCTCTACAGCGAACTGTGCAGCGCCGCACAACTCGACCACGCCGACCTGGCCGCCGCCGTCGACCAATTTAGAACCACCGCCGGCCTGCCCCAACGCCTGCGCGACGTCCAGGTAGACGCCAACGACCTGCCCCACATGGCCCGCGACGCCACCAGCCAGTGGACCGGCACCTTCAACCCCCGCCCTTTAAACGAAGCGGACTTCCTGCACCTCTATGAAGCGGCGTATTAAACTCTGTATCTTGCTCTGCCTCGCCTCCACCGCCGCCCACGCCGGCGACGAGTGGCCCAGCTTTCGCGGCAACCCCCAGCTCAGCGGCACCAGTACCAGTTCTCTACCCGACAAATTGGTCCCCCTGTGGACCTTTGCCGCCGCCGACGCCATCGAATCTACCGCCGCCATCCAAGCCGGCACCGTCTACTTTGGCGCGCTCGACGGCCACCTCTACGCCCTCGATCTGCACAGCGGCGCACTCAAATGGCAATACAAAGCCTCCGACGAAATTAAATCCTCGCCCCTCGTTGCCCATGGCACCGTCTACTTTGGCGATGAGAAAGGCGACTTCCACGCCGTCGACGCGCAAAGCGGCAAGCGGCGCTGGCTCTTCAGCGCCGGCGCCGCCATCACCTCCTCGGCCAATATCGCCGGCGACCGCCTCGTCTTTGGCTCCTACGACCAGAACCTCTACTGCCTCGCCGCCCAAGACGGCGCCCAGATTTGGCAAATCGCCACCGAAGGCTATATTCAC
>CAXGRO010000069.1:0-14158 GCA_964012055.1 uncultured bacterium | reverse complement strand
TTTGTGAGGCCCAAGGGCGGCCTGCCGCCCCGCCTCACCCCCACAGCCCTGGCGGGCTGTGAGTTCCGGCCGCCCTTTGCCCCGCCCCGCTCCCCCACAAAGCACCGCCGGCAAGTCCCCCTACCTGGCCTGCGGAGTATTAACTGCGCTGTTGGGAGGTTACTGAGTTAAACTTCTTGGATTAATGGGGTAGATCTTGATAGGATAAATTATGATAGAGATATCCATTGATGGGATGAGTTGCGAGAATTGTGTGCGGCATGTGCGCGAGGCGCTCGCCGGGTTGCAGGGGGTGGAAGAGGTTGAGGTGGATCTGGCGGAGGGAAAGGCTAAAGTACAGGGAGGAGAGGCTTTGAGGGATGAAAGCATTGTTGAAGTGCTGGATGAAGAGGGGTACGATGTGACGGGCATTGTCAGGGGGTAATATGCGGCCTTTGCGCAAAGTTGAGACCAAGCGTCTCTTTCAGGAGGCGGTTGATAAATACCCGCCGCAGGTGCAACTGGCTTTTCTCTTGCAGAGTTTGGAAGATCCGCTCAATGTGGGGTCGCTCTTTCGCATTGCCGACAGCTGTGCGGCCGAGATGGTTTTTACCGGCAAGACGCCGACGCCGCCGCACGAGGAGATCGACCGCAGCTCGCGGGGGCACGACCGGCGGGTGTCGTGGCGGCGCATTGCGGCGGTGGACGAGGCGGTGCGGGTGTTGAAGGAAGAGGGGTATCATCTGGTGGCGCTGGAGACGGCGCAGGAAGCGAAGTGTTATTGGGAGTATTGTTATCCCCCAAAGACGTGCCTGGTGTTGGGCAATGAGAGCAAGGGGGTTCGCGCGGCGACGCTGGCGCATTGCGATGGGGCGGTTTTTATTCCGATGTACGGCAAGGGGCCGTCGCTCAATGTGCACGTGGCCGGGGCGTTGGTGGCGTACCAGGCTTTGTTGGGACGGCGGGAGGGATAAATGGGAGATAAGAAGAAAGTATTGATTACCGGGGTGGCCGGACTGGTGGGGGGGATTTTGCGGGCGCATTGGGGAGATCGTTATGCGCTGCGGTTGGCCGACGTGCGGCCGGTGGAGGATTTGGCGGCGCACGAGGAGTTTGTCGAGGTGGATATTGTCGATTATGAGCAGGTGCTGGCGGCGTGCCGGGGGGTGGACACGGTGGTGCATCTGGCGGCTTATCCGGGGGACGGGGCGGAGTTCTACGACACGTTGTTACATCTCAATGTCATGGGCGGGTACAATGCGTTTGAGGCGGCGCGGCAGGCGGGGTGCGGGCGCATGGTTTTTGCCAGCAGTATCGATGCGGTCATGGGGTATTCAGACCAGGCCGAGGTGAAGTGGGACGCGCCGATTTATCCGACCAATATGTACGGAGCGACCAAGTGCTGGGGCGAGGCGTTGGGGCGGGTGTATGCCCACCGGCACCGGCTGTCGTGTATTTGTGTGCGCCTGACCAATCCGGGGTTCAGGCAAAACGGCGATTGGGACCCGGGCAGTTTGATGAGTACGACCAGTCCGCGCGACTGCGCCCAGTTGTTTGGGCGCTGTGTCGATGTGGAAGAAGTGGACTTTGCTATTGTCAATGGCATTTCTGGCCATAGCCGGCCGCGTTTGGACCTGGGGATTTCGCGCCAGGTACTTGGTTACGAACCGCAGGACGGCACGGCGTTTCCCAAAACTTGAGGTGGAGTAGATGAGCGAGAAGAAGAAGGTGTTGATTACCGGCGCGGCCGGCGACATAGGCGGCATGTTGCGCTCGCATTGGGGCGACCGCTACCAGCTGCGCTTGATGGACATTCGGCCGCTGGAAAATTTGGCGGCGCACGAGGAGTTTGTCGAGGCCAGCATCGTCGACCTGGAGCAGTTTCGCAGCGCCTGCCAGGGCATGGATGTGGTGGTGCATCTGGCGGCCGATCGCAGCCCGGCGGCCGAGTTTTACGAGTCGCTTTTGGATTTAAATATAATTGGTGGCTACAACGGTTTTGAGGCGGCGCGGCAGGCGGATTGCCAGCGTATTATTTTTGCCAGCAGCGTCAACGCAGTGCTGGGCTACCACGGCCAGACCGACATCGGCTGGGAGGTGCCGGTGTACCCGAAGAATGTCTACGGGGCGACCAAGTGCTGGGCCGAGGCGGTGGCGCGGGTGTACTCGGATCAATACGAGTTGTCGTGCATTTGCGTGCGCTTGGGCAGCCCGCAGTTTGATCAGGGCGGCGATTGGGACCCCGACCAGGTAAACGGCAGCCTCAGCGCGCGCGACTGCGCCCAGCTTTTTGCGTGTTGTGTGGACGTTGAGGACTTGGATTTTGCCATTGTGCACGGGGTATCGAACCACCGGCGCTCGTATATGTCGCTGGACGATTCGCGGCGGGCGGTGGGATACGAGCCGCAGGACGGGACGGCGTTTCCAAAAACAGGTGGTTAACTCCAACTCTCGCGAAAGAAGCGCACCCAATTGCCGTGCAAAACGGCGGCTACGTCCTCTTGGGTGAATCCTTTTTGTTCCAATAGACCAGACAGTTTTTGCAGGTCGGCGATGGTATCGAGGTCGTGGGGGCATTGCTCGGTGCCGTAGCCGCCGTCGAGGTCGGAGCCGATGGCGGCGTGGCGGCGGTTGCCGGCCAGCTGGCAAACGTGGTCGATGTGGTCGGCCACCGCTTGTAAACCGACTACTTCGGGTTTGGTTTCTTCCTTGATCCAATTGGGGTAGAGCATCCAGGCGTCGAGGGCGGCGCCGACGACGCCGTCGCGCTCGATGATGGCTTTTATTTGCTCGTCGGTAAACTGGCGGTCGCCCGGCACCAGGCTGCGGCAATTGTTGTGGCTGGCCAGCACGCGGCCGCCAAAGGTGTCTACCGCTTCCCAAAAGGCCTGGTCGGCCAGGTGGGTGAGATCGAGGATCATGCCGATGTCTTCCATTTCTTTAAGCAGGTCGCGGCCCTCTGGAGTTAGGCCGCCTTCGGTGCCGGTGCCGTGGGCGTAGGCGCTGACGCCGTAGTGCGACAGGCTTATCTGGCGCAGGCCGTCTTCCCACCACGAGGCCACCTGGGCGGGGGAGACGATGGGGTCGGCGCCTTCCATGCTGAGGATAAAACCCAGGGGAGCCTGATCGGGGTCGGCTTGCCAGGCGGCGAGTTGGGCATCCAGTCCGGCGGCGTCGGTGATGAGGCGAACCTTGCCCTGGCTTTCGAGAACGCGGTAGTAGGCCAGCTGGCCCTGGGCTTTGGCGTAGGAGATTTCCTGGGTGGCGGCGCCGGAGGCGGGGCTGTTGGGGCGCGCCGTGCGGGCGATGACAGTGACCACGGACAGGCCCACGTCGCCGCGGCGCAATTCGGGCAGGGAGACGGTGCCGCAGCCGCGGCCTTTTTGCGTCATGTCGGCTTCGAGTTGGCGGATTTCGGCGACGCTGAGTTCCAGGTTGCGGTTCCATTGCAGGGCATTCATGGCCAGATCTAGGTGGCAGTCGATAAGTAACATGGGTGCGGTCCTTTATTGGGTGTGCTCGGTTTCGAGGGCCTGGTAGCGGTCGACGAGGTCGGCGTAGATGGGGGTGGTATCGGTGTCGGGCTGGATGGTGGAGCCGGCGACGGGCTGGGCGAAGGGGGCGACGACGTCTTGCCAGGTGAGGTCGTCGCCGTTTTCCTGCTGGTGGCTGTAGTGGGCGCGCAGGGCGGCTCCCAGGGCGGCCGAATTGGTGGTTTCAAAGCGGTGCACCGGGCAGGCGTGCACGTTGGCGAAGACTTTGAGGATTTCGGTGTTGGCCGAGGCGCCGCCGGTGACGTAGAGGGAGGAGATCTCCACGCCCATCCAGCGCGAGTGGATTTTGGAGGACAGCGCCTGGGCTTCGATGACGGCGCGCACATTGGCGCCGGCGTCGGCCGCATCGAGGTTGTGGCGTACGACGCCCGGTTGCGCCACCTTGGGCACGATTTCTGGATCGAAGTAGGGCAGCATGAGGCCGCCGTCATTGCCCGGCGGGGTATCGCACAGGGCCTGGGTGAAAGCGGCCCAGTCGAGGCCGTACTGGTTGCGCACCGCCTCGCGCGCCAGGCTGCCGTTGAGAAAGCAGATGAGCGCCATGTAATTGCTGCCGTCGGGCGAGGCGAAGACGGCGCCTTCGCCCCGGTTTGAGGTGCGCGGCGCGTCCATGCAGGCAAAGAGGGTATCGGAGGTGCCCAGGCTGAGGGCCACCTGGCCGGGCTCGACCAGGCCCAGGCCGATGAGGCTGCAGGGGTTGTCGCCGGAAAAGGGCACCACGGCACAGGATTCGGAAAAGCCGTAGCGCTGCGCGTAGTATGGGCTGATGGGAGCGGCGATTTGGGTCGAGGGGATGGCGGGCGGCAGTTTATTTTGGAGATTTGGGGCGGTGGCGTCCAGCGCTTTGGGGCTCCACTGGCGGGTGCGAATGTCGAGCAGGTTGGTGCCGCTGCCGTCGCCCGGATCGACGGGGACTAATTGGCCGGCCAGCAGCGAGGCGATGTAGGAGCTGACCAGGCCGATGTAGGCGGTGTTGGCATAGGCGTCGGGCTCGGTCTGGTGGAATTTGCGGATCTGGGGGCCGCTGAAGCGCTCGAAGGCGGTGTTGCCGGTGAGGTCGAGCAGGGCGGTGCGGCCGCCGACGCCGGCTTCAATTTCCTGGCATTGGGCGGCGGTGGAGGTGTCCATCCAAATGGACGAGGTGGGGCGCGAGAAGATGCCGGCGAGCTGGTCTTTGAGGTGGTGATTGCCGTCTAGATTGGCCAGAGCAGCGGCGGCGGTGTTGTTGAGGTAGACGGTGCCGTGTTGCTGGCCGCTGCCGCCGACGGCGGAAATTTCGCTCAGGTCGTGGCCCTGGTCTTTGAGGGTTTGGAGGAGCAGGTCGAGGGCTTCGGCCCACATGAGGGGGGGGCTATGGATTTGGCCGTGGCCCAGGTCGAGGACGCCGTTTTCGATTTCGTAAACATCTTTGAAGTGGGCGTCAAAGTTGATGGATTCTTCGGCGGTGATGATGTTGGTGGTGGTGTCGATTATGAGTCCGGTGATGGATTGGGTGCTGGAATCTATGCCTAGATATTTGCTCATGGGTGACCTCTTGTGTATGTTCCTTGGTTCAGAATAAGGAAAAAAGTTGGGGTGTGCAAAAATGAGGGGAAAGTGGGCGTTTTCGTGGAACGCGGTGAGGGGGTATCCTCGCCGCTCATTCTCGCGGCCCATCCCTGGGCCGCTCCGAGGCATTACCCCCTGCGTCGCAATCCTGCGGTCCGGGGGTAATGAATCCGCTCTGAGGATACCCCCTCACCGCTTGGTGGACGTTTGCTTAGAGTTTGCGATTTTCGATTGTACTTTCGAATACACATCCATAGGATGAAGAGGGTAAGAGAGAAGGATGAGTACGCTTAGAGAGGTTGATCCGGAGGTTGCGGGGATTATTGAGGCGGAGAATCGGCGGCAGCATAATAAGATTCGGTTGATTCCTTCGGAGAATTATGCGACGCGGGCGGTGTTGGAGACGACGGGGTCGATTTTGACCAATAAGTACTCGGAGGGGTATGCGGGGCAGAGGTACTACGAGGGGCAGCAGCAGATTGATCGGGTGGAGGAGATTTGTGTGGCGCGGGCCAAGGAGGTGTTTGGGGCGGAGCACGTCAATGTGCAGCCGTATTCGGGGTCGCCGGCCAATCAGGCGGTGTACGTGGGCTTGGCCGAGCCGGGGGATGTGGTGATGGGGTTGGCGCTGGCGCACGGGGGGCATTTGACGCATGGGGCGGGGGTGAGTATTTCGGGGTTGCATTATAAGGCGGTGCAGTACGGGGTGAAGCGGGGGACGGGGGAACTGGATTACGAAGAGATTGAGGCGCTGGCTAAGGAGTACCGGCCCAAGTTGTTGTTTTGCGGGGCGACGGCGTATCCGCGGCTTATCGACTTTGAGCGGATGGCGGCGATAGGGCATGGGGTGGGGGCGCTGGTGGTGGCCGATATCGCCCATATATCGGGGCTGGTGGCGGCGGGAGTGCATCCCAGTCCGGTGCCGCACGCGGACGTGGTGACGACGACGACGCACAAATCGCTGCGGGGGCCCAGGGGGGGGATGATTATGTGCCGGCAGGAGTATGCCGAGGCGTTGGACAAGGCGGTGTTTCCGGGGTTGCAGGGGGGGCCGCACAACCACACGACGGCGGCGCTGGCGGTGGCGTTGAAGGAGGCGGCTACGGAGGAGTTTAGGGACTATGCGGCAAAGATTGTGGAGAATGCTAGGGCGCTGGCCGGGTTTTTGATGGAGCGCGATTTTACATTGTGTGGGGGGGGGACCGACAATCATTTGATTCTCATCGATATGACGTCCAAGGGGCTCAGCGGCAAGCAGATGTCGAAGGCGCTGGATGCGGCAGGCATTGTGTGCAATTTTAATTCGATTCCGTTTGACGAGCGGCCGCCGCGCAATCCCAGTGGGATTCGCATTGGCACGCCGGCGGTTACCAGCAGGGGGGTTGGGGTGGAGGAGATGCGGCAGTTGGCGGATTGGATGGAAAGGGTGGCGGAGGTGCGGGGGGATGAGGGGATGGATTTGCAGGGGAGGAGGGAGGCGTATAGGGGGATTGCGGCGGAGGTGAAGGAATTATGTGATGGATTTCCGGCGCCGGGGTTGGTGTATGGGGAGGATGGAAAATTAAAATAAAGGAGGTTGAGGGTGAAGATTACAGCTATCAAACTTTACGTCGTCAATGTGCCGGAGAGGCATTGGTGGTGGTCGGATGATGAGCATGGGCAGCCGTTGCATCAGCGGGCGGAGCATGGGGTTGTTGAGGTGGAGACGGACGAGGGGTTGGTTGGGTTGGCGCAGATTGAGCGGTTTACGGCGATGGAGGTGTTGGAGGCGCAGTTTGGGCAGTGGTTGGGGACGGATGTGCTGGGGGTGAATTTGGCGCAGCCGCGGGAGGTGATGGGGCATTCGTTTGAGCAGATGATATTGGATTTGCGCGGGCAGGCGCTGGGGGTGCCGATCTGGCAATTGTTGGGGGGGAGGGTGCGGGATAGGATCGAGATTACGCAGTGTACCGGATATAAAACGCCGGAACACACGGCGGAAGATGCGCAGTGGGGGTGGGAGCGGGGGTTTAGGACGTATAAGATGAAGTGTATTACCGACAGGCAGAAGACGGCGGAGGAGCGCATTAGGTATGTTGTGGATCGCATTGAGGCGATTCACCGGGTGCTGCCCGATATGGCGGTGCGGCCGGATATTCGCTGGCGCCTGGAGGAGGTGTGGGCGGCGCAGGAGATGGCCAGGCGGCTGGAGGGGCATAAGATGGATAGTTTGGAGAGTCCCATTGCCAAGGGCGCGGCGGGGGGGACGTACTCGGAGTGGCGGCGCTTGCGGCAGACCATTCAGATTCCCATTGGCGATCACGTGGGCGGTAGCGAGGATATGATTCGGCGTTTTGAGGCCGAGGCGCTCGATTATGCTATTATTGGGGGGACGGCGTTTGAGGCCATTTATTTGTCGCACCTGGCGCAGCAATTGGGCATGGGGGGGTGGTCGCAAACGGTGTCTTATGGGCCGGGGGCGGCCATGGGTTTGCACGTGGCGGCTTGCATGCCCCATTTGAACAAACCGTACGATATGGTGGGGCCGATGGCGTGGGAGCACATGTTGACCAATGAGGACTTTCCTTTTGAAGAGGGGGCTTTCCTGGTGCCGGAGCGGCCGGGGCTGGGGTACACACTGGACCACGATGCGGTGAAGCAATATCTGGTCGAAGAACGCGAATTTAAGAAGGATTGATTATGGGCAATGTATACGAGGACTTAGGGGTCCGCACGATTATCAACGCGGTGGGGCCGGCGACGCGGCTCAGTGGTTCGATTATGGCGCCGGAGGTGGCCGAGGCCATGAAGGAGGCGTCGCAGTATTGCGTCGACATCGCATATTTGCAGGCGCGGGCTTGCGAGATTATTGCCGAGGTCACCGGGGCAGAGGCCGGTTATGTGACGTCGGGGGCGGCGGCGGGGCTGCTGCTGGGCACGGCGGCCTGCGTCACGGGGCTGGATCCCAATAAGATGAACCGGCTGCCCGATACGGCGGGCATGAAGAACGAAGTGATTATGGCGCGCAGCCACCGCAATTTTTACGACCACGCGGTGCGCTCGGTGGGCATCAAGCTGGTGGAGGTGGGGATTGCTGATCGCTTTAGCGGCGCCGGGGTACGCGATACGGAGGCGTGGGAGATTGCCGCGGCGATTAATGAAAATACGGCGGCTGTTACTTATGTGGCGTACGCGCATTCGCAGCCGGCGCTGGAGGAAGTGGTGGAGGTGGCGCACGCGGCCGGGGTGCCGGTGGTGGTGGACGCGGCGGGGCAGTTGCCGCCGGCGAGCAATTTAAAGCGCTTTATTGAAGCCGGGGCCGATCTGGTGGCGTTTAGCGGCGGCAAGGCGATACGGGGGCCGCAGAGCTCGGGGATATTGTGCGGGCGGCAGGATTTGATTTCGGCGGCGGCGCTGCAGCATTTGGATTTGGACATTTACCACGCGCAGTGGAATCCGCCGCCCAATTTGATCGACAAAGACCGTTTGCCCGGGGCGCCGCACCACGGGGTGGGGCGGCCTTGCAAGGTGGGCAAGGAGGAGATTGTGGGGTTGTTGACGGCGCTGCGGTTGTTTGTGGAGGAGGAACCGGAGGCGCGGCGGCAGTGCTGGTTGAATTTGATGGAGGCGCTGGTGGCGGCGGGGCAGGGGATGGCGCACGGCGAGATTGGGGTGGTGGCGGATCGCAAGCGCTCGGAGATTCCGGTGGTGCATTTGCGGCTGGACGAGGAGGAGTTGGGGCGCAGTGCGCTGGAGGTGGTGCGGGAATTGCAGGATGGCGAGCCGAGTATTCACGCCAATCCTACGCATGTTGACGAAGGCATTATTGCGTTTGGGCCGATGTGTTTAAAAGAGGGGGAGCCGGAGATTATTGGGCGGCGGTTGAAGGAGGTGTTGGGAGAGCGGTGATGTAGGGATTGGCGGGCGCTATTCTGATATACACGCCTCGGCCAGCAGTTCGTATGAGCGCAGGCGGTCGTCGAAATCGCTGGTGATGGTGACGGCCATGATTTCGTCGGTGCCGAATTCTTCTATGATCTGGTCGATTTTGGCTTTGACCTGCTGGGGATCGCCGACGGCGGCCTGGCGGAATTTGTCGTCTAGGAAGGCGCGCTCCTGGGCGTTGAATTGGTAGTGTTCGGCTTCTTCGGCGGTGGGCACGGTGGGGGTGGGGCGGCCGCTGGCGAATTTGGCAAAGAGCAGGTCGCGGCTCAAGGATAGGCGCTGGGCTTCTTCGGCGGTGGGGGCGCAGATGAGGCTGATGGCCAGGCAGGTTTGGGGTTCTTGCAGTTGTTCTGAGGGCTCAAATTGGTTGCGGTAGAATTCGAGGATGCGCGCGTCCATGCCGCCGTTGATGAAGAGGGCGAAGTTGTAGGGCAGGCCCAGGCGGGCGGCCAATACGGCGCTGTCGGGGCTGGAGCCCAGCATCCAGATGGGCGGGGGCTGGACCAGCGCGGGGGTGATGCGGGGGCGGAAGTCGCGGTCGCGCAGCATGGTGCCGAGTTGTTCGACCAATTGCGGGAAGTGTTCAAATTTGGGGCGGCCGTCGGTGGATAGGGCCTGGGCGGTTTGCATGTCGCCGCCGGGGGCGCGGCCGACGCCCAGGTCGATGCGGTCGGGGTATAGGTTGGAGAGTACTGAAAAGGTTTCGGCGACTTTGAAGGGGCTGTAGTAGGGCAGCATGACGCCGCCGGAGCCGATGCGGATGTGTTGGGTGGCGGCGCCCAGGGCGGCGACCATGACTTCGGGGGCGCTGCCGGCGAGGCAGTGGGCGTTGTGGTGTTCGGCGACCCAAAAGCGGTGGTAGCCCAGTTTTTCGGTGGTGCGGGCTAGTTCGAGGGTTTCCTGGAAGGCCTGGTGGGGGGTGGCGCCGGTGCGGACTGGGGATTGGTCGAGTACGGATAATTTCATTGCAGTAGATATTCCTTGAAATTGAAATGCTAAAATGGGCGTTTGCCTGTGACGCGGTTTGGGGGGGACCTCGACGCTCAGCGATCGTTTACTAGGATTTTTGACGTTTCAAAGTACGATTCCTATTTGCTGGCTGCCAGTGCGGCTAGTAATCCCTTTATATAACCGACGGAATAAGATAGGCCCTGGCCGGAATAGCTGTCGTCGCCCTCCAGGGTGGGGACGTGGTCGGGGTTTAGGTAGCCGTCGTAGCCTATCTGGTGTAGGGCTTGTAGGATTTTGAACATGTTCATGTCGCCGTCGTCGAGGAGGACTTCTTCAAAGGCGCCGGCGGTGGCTAGGCTGCCGCGCACGTTGCGGAAGTGGATTTCGAAGAGGCGGCCTTTGCGGCCGTAGTTGTTGATTTCGTCTAAGATTAGGGGGCTGCCGCCGGCTTCGGCGCGGGTGCCGCAGCAGTAGAGGTAGCCGACGGTGGGGCTGGGGAAGGCGTCGATGAGGCGGTGCAGGCCCAGGCCGCCGAAGAGGGTGTCGCCCAGGGGGGTGTCGGAGGGGTGCATGGCGAGTTTGACGTTGTATTCTTCGGCGATGGGGACCATGCGCTGGTAAAATTTGCAGACTTGATTCCAGCGGGCGTCTAAGACTTCTTGAGGGGGTGGGCCGTCGTGGGGGGCAGCCTGGGCGATGCTCTCGCCGCGCATTGTGTAGCCGCTGCGGTGGACGGCCTCGTAGCGGTAGGACATTTCGGGGAAGGTGTCGTAGGCGAAGGAGACACGGATGACGGGGCAGCCGGCTTCGGCGTAGACGCGCAGGGCCTGGCTGCAATTGTCGAGTTCGGCGTCGCTGTTTCCTTCGCCATCCATGTAGCGGGGCGACATCGAAGGCAGGCTGACGCGGTTGATGGCCAGGCCCCAGGATTGCAGCTTTTGTTTGACTTTTAAGAGTTCGTCGAGGTCGGGGTAGTTTGTGCCGGGGACGTTGGCCACGGAGATGCCGTCTACGGCGTCGGCGCCGAGTTGGGTGATTTTTTTGAGGTAGGCGTCGGACAGGTCGAGGGCCCATACGGCGAGTTTGATCATGGGGTTTTAGGTTCCTGGTTTTCTTGCGTTTGCTGGCGGCGGGCGTAGCTGTAGCGGAATTCGCGCGTGTCGGCGAAGACGGGGGGGAGGGGGCGGCCGTTGGGCAGGCTGATCCACAGGCGCAGCATGTGGCGCTTGGCGCTGGAGGTATCGTCGTCCTCAAAGGAAGAGCGGGCGTGCAGCAGGTCGTAGTTGTTGGCCAGTATAATGTCGCCGGGTTGCTGGGTGAATTCGAGGGCCAGTTCGTCGCAAACCTGGTCCATCAGGTCGAGGGCTTCGGTTTGCTGGTCGGTGAGGGGGGGGACTTCGGGGAAGCGCAGGGCCAGGTCGATGTATTCGCGTTTGTAAAGGACGTTGAGGCGGTCGGTGTGGAAATTAAAGATGGGGATGTGTTGGTAGGGGGGCATATTGGGTTGTTGTTGGCCGCGGGCATCGAAGAAGAAGGGCTCTTGTAAAACTTGCGCCAGGTCGGGGCGGCGGCGGAGGATTTCGTTGAAGGCGGCGGCGCTGCTCACCAGTTTGGAGCGGCCGCCGTGTTGGGCGCTGTGGGCGCAGAGCAATAAGAAGACGTCGGCGCCGTCGTTGTGGTAGTTGATGGCCTGGTTGGTCTGGTAGGCGCGCACGTTGTGGGTGTTGAGGGTTTGGCCGGTGTCGCGCACGTGGTGCAAGAGGTTGCCGGCGCCGTCCTGGGGTTCGGGAAAGCCCAGGTGGGTGCCCAGGCCCCAGAACATGAGGGCGATTTGTTCGGGGGTGTAACGGCGCACCGGCAGGGTGCGCAGGAGGGCGAAGCCGCGGCCGCCTTCCAGCTGGGACTGGAGGTTGTGGCAGAGGGGGGCGAGGGAGGGGAGGGGGAAGTCGGCGGCGGTGATTTCGGTGAGCGGGGTGCCCAATTGTTCGATGGCGAGGGTGGAGATTTCGAGATCTTCGAGCTGATCTTTGCTGAGTTCGAAGATCCAATCGTCGGTTTGGGCGAGGTCTTGGCCGCGCCAGACGGAGGGGTGATTTACGGGGGTTTGCAGATGTTGGGTCATGGGGCGGGGTTGGGGTGAAATGGGGGTGGATAGGGTTTGAGTAAGCGTACGCGATGGGGGGCGTCTGGTCAATTGGTGGGGGGGGATTTTGGGGGCGGTGAGCTTGGTGGTGTCGTGGGCATATGGTTATTGACTTACTGGTCTTGGCAGAATGGGGCGAGGGAATTCCAGGGCAATTCCAGGACGTTGTGGGGGGTTAACGCAAGAGCAGCAATTTGCACATTTCTGCTACTTTCTCCCCGGCGCTCAGGCGGTATAGATACACTCCCGAGGCCAGAGAACGGCCCGTGGCGTCGCGTCCGTCCCAGTGCACGGTGTGTGTGCCGGCTTCTCGCATTCCTTGCAACAGAGTTGCCACCTGCTGCCCGGACAAATTGTAGACGGCCAATTCCACCGCGGTTGGCGATGGTAGGGCAAAGCGAATGGCCGTGCCGCTGTTAAACGGGTTGGGGTAGTTCTACGCCAGGGTAAATGGCGCGGCAGCTCGGGGGCGTATTCTTCTATGATGGCCGTGCCCGCAACGGGCGCCCTGACCAGGCGAATGTCGTCGAGGAAAAAGCGGCCTTGTATAGATAAACCAAAGACGATACTGCCAATTGAGCTGAGCGCGGCGAATTCTTCTGTGTTCAGGGGAATCTCTACTTCCTGCCACTCTGCCAGTGCAAAATCTGCCTGCTCGTTTACTTCCACCAGGGCGGCGTCGTCGTAACCGGCCAGGCGGTTGTCGCGATAGAGCAGCGAGCCCTGCAAGAGTTCCAGGCGTTGGCGCTGGCGCTCGGGTAGGGTGTCGAGGTGTAAACGCTGGGCGGCGCGCTGCAAGCTTTGGTGCGAGACGTCGAGTCCGGTGATCTTTTCAAACTGGCGATTTTTCAGCAGCAGGGTTAATAATTTGCCCTCGCCGCCGCCCAGGTCCAACACGCGATTGGGTCGCTTTTTTCGAGGACTTCGACGACGCTTTGCAGGCGTTGCTGGTGCAAGCCGATGGCGTTTTCGGCGGCGATCTCCTCGGCGTCGGCGTCGTCGGTGTTTGCTTCTTCAGGAGTATCGACGTTTAATTGGTCGAGGGCGGCGCCAACCAGGCGGCGCTGGTGTTTGAGGTAGCGGTCGACGATCCACTGGCGTTGCGGGTGTTGTGCCAACCACTCGCCGCCGCGGTCGAGCAATTTTTCCACTTCGTCGTCGCCCACCCAATAGTGTTTGTCGTCGTCGAGCACCGGCACCAATACGTAGAGGTGGGAGAGCAGGTCGCAGAGGCGCACGCTGCCGGTCAGCCGTACTGAAAAGAGATTGCCGCCCCCCCACTCGGGAAAGTTTTCGTCCAGCGGCTGGCGCTGGGCGTCGACGGTGTAGCCGCTGGGCTCAAAGAGCTGGCGCAGCGCGTTTTCGCCGCCGCGGCAGGGCAGGGCGGGCAGCGCGGCTTCCAGGGGTAAAATTGTTCGACGAGTTGGGGCCGGTCTTTGCAGCGGCCGTTGAGCGCGGTGCCAAATATTTGCGTGATGGCGACGCTGAGAAAGGAAGAGGCCACGTAGGGCCGGTCGTTGACGTAGGGCTGCAGCGGGAAATGGGTGCCGGCGCGCTGCGGCGCGACATCGGGATAGAAGACGTGTCTCTGGCCAAAGTTGAGTTTAAAGGACTGCACCTTGTCGGGGTGTTTGTGCAGCAGATATCCCAGATCGGTCGCCGGATTATGGGTAGTGTTGATGGTTAGCAGCATGGGCTATTGGCCTGTGGCAAAACGCGCCGTACATTGTCGGCAAAGAAAAATCCGCAAGCGAACTTCGGTGGCGGATGCGGGAAATCAAAAACCTGTATCAAACAGCAGTCAAAATGCCGCAACATCCACCTTTGAGGTCCGCCAGGGCGCTGACTTGCGAACCCTGGTATCCTGGCGTTGTAGGCATTGGACGAGCGCTTTCATAAACGCCAAGAATAGGAGCTGCCATGCACAGTGTCAAGCGCGAATACGCCGTGGGCTGTTCCACTATTGACGTGACCCCGCCGGTGGGCATTTTCCTGTCGGGCTACGGCGGTCGCCACGAACCCTCCAGCGGCGTCTACCACCCGCTGCGCGCCGTGTCCA
>CAXGRO010000068.1:0-14175 GCA_964012055.1 uncultured bacterium | reverse complement strand
GATAACCATAAATAAGTCGTCCAAAAAATCGTTGATCACCACTTGTCGCCCCATAGCGCCAAACACATAAGCCTTGCGCTGGTCGCCGTAGCAGATTCCCAGCACCGTCGCCTTGGCCGGAAAGGTCGGGTCGATGAACCCGGAGGCGGGCGGAAAGGGAATGGACGAGTGGTCGCCGCGGTAATCGGCGTAAGGGTCGTTGCTGTAGAGGCGCGGCGGGTAATTGCTCTGAATGCTGGCGGAATAACCGTCCAAACCCGTCCCCCCCTGCGGCACCAGCGTATCGGGATAGAACTTTTTCCACAGTGCCCAGGTCGTCTCCACCACCGGCAACAGTTCCAGCCGCTCCCCGGTGCGCGCCCCGTTGACCCCGGTGAAGAGCATCTGCGGGAATAGCGTGGTGCCGTCGCCGCGATCGTAGACCACCAGATTGCTGTTGAGCAGCAAACCCGAAACGCCCAGCTCGATCTGGCCGCCGTCCGGGTTGGTGGCATTGTAGTTGAGGCCAGTGCCGGTCAGTGGGCAGAAGGTCACCGAGACATACTGGCCGCCGATCTCGTCGTTGATGACCTCGTGCCACCAGCCCAGGTTTTCGGGATAGGCCTTGGCCACTCCGTTCAAATAGACACCCAGTATTAAGTCGTCTTCGGCCAGGTACTCTACTTCTGTAGCGCCCACCCAGGTGGGGTTGGTCAGAGCCGGAAACTGGTCCCTATTGCCCAGCGCCACCATCTGCTCGATCAAACCGGCCAGGTCTTCAAAAACGCCGGCCTGTACTGGTTCCATCAGCGCCATAAAAAGCAGGGCTATCCAGCCTATATTTTTATATATGTTTGCCGTTTGTCTCATCGTCGAAAACTTCTAATATAAAGCTCAATGTGCGTGGGTGCCTTTGTGCGAAGAAACTTTAGAAAAAACGAACGGCTGCAAATTTAAGACCGTGAAATTTTCCCGCCCTTCCACAACCTCAATAAAGGCGTCGAGCGGCACCCCGGTAAACACCTGAGTTAAATCTGTGGTCGGCCAATACACTTCTAACCGCTCGATGCGCTCGGCCTCTCCCAGTCCAATAGTCTGGCGCAGCGAATTGGCCCCAAAGGAGCCGCCGCTGTTGACGTATTTATATACCGCCCGCCGCGCCCCTCCCTCGCTTATATCGACGCGCAGCCGCACCCCGATGGCAGCTCGATTCGAGCGCGTACCCACCGCTTTGACGGCCAGCCAGCGGCTGCCGAATCCCGGATTTTCATAAAAACCATCGTTGTACCTGTCCCCCAGGTAGGCCCCGCCCGTTTGAGCAAACACGTCTTGGTCGCCGTCGTTGTCAAAATCGGCAAAGACAACCGAATGCCCCTTTTGCAATTGACCAAAACCACCAGCCATGGTCACATCGGTAAAGCCCCGCCCACCGCCATTGCGATAGAACAGGTTGGGCATGAGGTAATTAAAATCCGTATCGCCGGTCCCCAGGTAGAAATCGAGATAACCGTCGTTGTCGATATCGCCAAAATTGGCCCCCATGGGTTTAGTTGGGCGCAGTAAATTTTGCTCCTTGCCCACTTCGGTCAGGCCGCCGCTCCCGTCGCCGCGATACAGCCGCATGCGCGTCCGCTCCATCTTAAAAGGCCGCCCCAAATACGACGCTGCCACCTCGCCCACGCCGGCGGCGTAGGCGGCAACAAAGAGGTCGAGGGCGCCGTCGTTGTCGTAATCCCAAAACCAGGCCGGAAAACTCTGCAGCGGCCGCGCCACCCCGACGGCGGCGGCAACGTCGGCAAAAGTCCCATCGCCGTTGTTGCGGTAAAGCCGGTTGGGACCGCCCAAATTCGACACGTAGAGATCGGGCCAGCGGTCGTGGTTGTAATCGCCCCACACCACCGCCTTGGTGAACTGGTCGTTCATCACTCCGGCCGTCGCCGTCACGTCCACAAAGGTCCCGTCCCCCTCGTTGCGAAAAAGCTGACTGGGGGCAAAGAACTCGTCGGTCGACTCGTTGCCAATGTACACGTCCACATCGCCGTCGTTGTCGTAGTCGGCCCAGGTCGCCGTCTGGGTGGGATAGTGCTCCTGACCCAGCCCCGCGGCAAAGGTCACGTCGACAAACGCACCGTCGCCCTCGTTGCGCAAGAGCGAATTGGGGTGCTGACCCGCGGCGCCGAACCAGGCCCCGCGCAACACCAGCACGTCCACATCGCCGTCGTTGTCGTAGTCGGCCTGCACCATATTGAGGCCGCCGCGCAGCCCGTTTAACCCCGCTTCGGCCGTGCGCTCGACAAAAGTGCCGTCGCCGCTGTTGCGAAAAAAGCGCATCTCGCCCGCCGCGTCCGAAGTGGAGACCAGCAAGTCTATGTAGTGGTCGCCGTCAAAGTCATCACCCACCGCCCCTCCCGACAGGCTGACCGTGTCTATCCCCAATGGCGTGGCGATATCGACAAAGCGCGGAAAATCCTCTTCCGCCTCAAAGGCTTGCGGCGGGATTATATATTGTTCGGGCACTGCGTCTGGATACTGCCCCAGCGTCATATGGGCAATGTTCAACAGCCACAAAGCTTCAAAATACAATTGCGATTCCGCCGGCGCATTGCGCAAAACCGCTCCAAAATACTCCAGCGCTTTCGTGGACCCTTCCCGCAAGGTGTGAATTCCGCCGCCGCGAATCGGCAAAATGCAACTTTCCGCACTGTGGTGCTGGCGACAATTCTCCGTTTCCCCCAAACGCAAATAGGCCACGCCCAAACGAAATTTGAGAGGATTGACCACTTCGGGCGGCGCCCCACGCATCTTGCTGACGAGTTCGTCGGCCTCGCTGAGGCGCTTTATGGCCTCGCGCTCGTTGCCTAAAAAGAGTTCCGCCACGCCCAGGTGGAAATTCGTTTCTACGTGCGCTTGGGGCGAACCACTTGCCGGCAACTTGGCCAGGCGGGCGCGCCAGCGCTGCGCCTCGCGCTCGCCTTGGTAACTATTCTTCTCCCGCGTCTGCGCTTCGATCTCCTGCAACAGCGCCAGCATCTGCCGGTGACTCTCGTCAGATGCGGTCTCGCTCACCGCTGCGGTTAACGTCAGCGATAGCATCGCGTATTGAATCCACGCCCTGTTCTTGCCCCTAAACAGCATAGTGTAGTATCTTTAATAGCTTTTAAATCGAAAGGTTATACCACCTTATTCCCGTTTAATTAGTCTAACAAAATTCCCCTACTTTTGCCAGAAACGTCTCCCTTGCGACCACGCCTTCTTTCCGCCTTATTGCTCACCACTGCCCTCGCCTTCACTCCGGCCTGTGAAACCGAGGTAGAACGCGACCCGCAGACCCTGGCCGGTATTCAGCATTTTGTCCAGGGTCGCTACGCCGAGGCCATAGCCGCCTTCCACCAGGCCCTCAAATTGCGCCAGGACGACTACGAGACCTATCATTATATGGCGCGCTCGTACCTCTACCTGGGAGAATACGCCAGATCCCTGCGCACCATAGAACTGGCCATCGAAACCGCCCCCGACCAGGGCCCGATTAAGGCCGAACTGCACGAAATCCTCGGCTCCATCCACGCCGCCCGCTACACCTCCCGCGCCTACGCGCAAATTGAAGTGGACGATGCGGCCGCCGCCATCGAAGCCTTTGCCAAAGCCGTTGCCTTTGACCCCACCCGCGCCACCGCCCACTACAATTTGGGCCTCTTGCATGCCTACCGCGACAGTACCGCCCTGGCCGAATACGCCTATAGAGCCGCCCTCGAGGCCGATTCGACCCTGGCGCCGGCCTTCAAAAAACTCGGCAAAATACACCGCGAGCGCGGCGAAGCCGCCGCCGCCGTCCAAGCCTTTGCCAAAGCCGTACACTTCGACCCCGAAGACGCCGAGACCTATTTTTTGCTGGGCCTGTCCTACCGCGACATGGTGCAATACGAAGACGCCCTGGCCAATTTGGAAAAAGCCGCCGAGCTCAACCCCCACGCACCCAAAATCCGCCTCAACCTGGGCAACGTCTACTTCCGCTTGGGCCGCCGCGAAGAAGGCCGCCGCGAAATGGCCGAGTCGGAGCGCCTGCGCCAAATCCGCGGCGGCATGCACTCCGAGATCTCCATGCCCAGCCGCCGCGCCCTGTCTATCGGCTCGGCGCGCGACCACTACAATATGGGCCTGCGCCACGCCATGGCCGGCGAGCGCGACCAGGCCCTGCTCGAATTCCGCCGCACCATCGCCATCAAATCCGAGCACAAAGACGCCCACACCGCCCTGGGCGCACTGCTCTACGGGCAAGGCCGCCTCGACGAGGCTACCTACTACTTTTCGCGCGCCGTCGTCCTCGACCCCGAAGACCCCATCGCCTATTTGCGCCTGGGCAATATCTACGAGCGCCTGGGCAATTACCAGGGCGCCCACGAGGTCTTCACCCAGGCCGCCCAGCTCGACTCGACTATCGCCGAAGCCTTCCACGGCCTGGGCGTCACCGCCACCCACCTCGACCATCCGGACAAAGCCGTGGCCCACTTTACCCAGGCCGTGACACTAAACCCCGACTACACCGAGGCCCACTTTGCCCTGGGCGTGGCCTATATGAAATTGGAAGAAACAGAAAAAGCCGTCACCTCCTACCAACGCGTCCTCGCCCTCAACCCCGATAACGGTCGCGCCCACCTCTATCTGAGCGACGCCTTCAAACGCCTCGGCCGCATGGACGAAGGAGCTGTACACTACCAGCGCGCCCGCGAATTGCTCGACCAGCAGGGCGTTGCCGACGCAGCCGCTGCCGACACCACGCTGCGCTGAGCGCCTCTCAAATACCGACGCCGAATTCCTCTTTAAAATCCGCCCATATCTGCGGCGGAATATCTATAGTGGCCGCCTCCAACGCCTCTTCTACCTGCTGCACGTTGGCCGGACCGGGCAGCACGATGCCTTCTATCGGCGCCGCCAGACAGAACTGCATGGCCAGGTGCCGGATATTGGTCCCCCGCTCGCGGCACCAACTCCACATGGCGTGGGCGCGGGGTTCCACATCTGGATTGCGCCGCTTTTCCTCCTCGGTATCGGGCTCCACCCCGGTCAAGGTGCCCATGGCCAGCGGGCTGGCCAGGATCATGCCGACGCCGTGCTGGCGCGCCAGCGGCAACGTTGAATCGGCGATGGACTGGTCGAGCAAATTGTAGTTCAAATAGGTCAGGACGATTTCGATCTGCCCGGTCTCGATGGCACGGCGATGCACCTGGGGGTCGCGGGCGCCGATACCTATGTGGCGCACCAACCCCTCCTCTTTCATTTTTATCAATTCGTCCAGTGCGTTGCCGGGCGCCAGCGGATCGCACATGTCTTCCACTTCTTCTAAGTCTTGCGGATGGTCGTAGCCGTGAATCAGCACCGAATCCAGGTAGTCGGTGCGCAATGCTTTGAGGCTGGCTTCCATACTCTGGCGCGTCGCCTGGGCCGAATGGTCGGAGCGACGGCTGGTGAGGCGGCTGACCTTGCCCTGCAAATAGATTTTCTCGCGCCTTCCGCCCGACAGCGCCTCGCCCCAGCGCTCTTCGGCTTCGCCCGGATAGGTGTCTATATAGTTGATGCCCAATTCGATAGCCCGGTGGATGCCGGCAATGGTTTCTTGCGCTGATCCGGCGGCCCACCAGGCGCCGCCCAGGCCCAGTGCCTGCGGGGTCATTCCGGTGCGCCCCATGCGGCGCGTTTGTAGTTCGGCCATTTTGTCTCCTTTTGGCTGGCATTTTTGTTATTGCAAGATCGCTGGGGTTGGTCGCGAAGTCAAATTGGTCGCGATTGTTCTGGCTCTTGCCATCTCTTTTGGCTTCGTTGTATAATCAACATCAACTTAGGTTATTAACTAGCGGGCGTTTGCCTGTGACGCGAATTGGGGATGGCCTCTCGCTCATTATCACCCGGCTCCTGCCGGGCTCCGAGGCACCCCCAATTGGCTCAAATTACGTTGTGTTGAATCTTTCGTGCCGTTACGCTACTACACGTAAAAACATAGAAAGGGATATCATGCGACTTAAAGATAAAGTAGCTATTGTTACCGGCGCAGGTAGTGGAATAGGGCGAGCCAGTGTGCGGCGTTTTGCGGCGGAGGGGGCGCGCGTAGTGGCGGCCGATATTGTGGCTGAAAATGCCCAGGAAACAGCGGAGATCGCTTCGGAGGGCGACACAGAAGTCGTAGCTCACACCGTCGACGTATCGAAAGCCGATCAGGTCGAAAAACTCGTCGCCGCAACCGTCGAGCAATTTGGCCGGCTCGATGTCGTTTACAGCAATGCCGGCATCATGCGCGATGGTTCGGTGGTGGATTTGTCCGAAGCCGATTGGGATGCGCTTTTTGGGACCAATGTCAAAGGATCTTTTCTGCTGGGCAAATACGGCGTTCCGGCCATGCGCCAGAGTGGGGGCGGCTCCTTTATCATCACCGCCTCGGCCAACAGCACCTATGCCGAATCCGACATCGCCGGCTACTGCGCCACCAAGGGCGCGGCCATGCAACTCACCCGCGCCATGGCCATCGACCACGGGCCCGAAGGCATTCGCGTCAATTGCATCTGCCCGGGCTGGATCGAAACCCCCATGGCCCAACCCTTCCTCGAAGAAAACCCCGAAGGCCGGGCGTTTGCCGGCACCATCGCCCCCCTGGGCCGCATCGGCCAACCCGAAGAAGTGGCCGAAGTAGCGCTCTTTTTGGCCAGCGACGAATCGCGCTTTGTCACCGGCTCGGCCTATGGCGTCGACGGCGGCTGGCTGGCTGGCATGACCAAGGCACTGGCGCTTATTTAAAATAGAATGCGTTACACTCTTTTAATGACTTCCTCTACTTCACTTTTTCCGTCTATATCACATCGCACTAAAACACCCAAACCATTAAAAGCGATCCCTTCCCACTCATGCACTCCTTCCTCTTCCGGCGCACAATAAACGTCCTCGCGCCCATCTGGCAACGTCACGCGCAACCAACCACTCCCCTCTTCGCCCACCGCCTCAACCTGCGGTACGGCCGTTTCCCCAGGACGCAGGGGCCACAGCACCGTCTGCATGAGTGCGGGCACGTCGCCCACCTGACGGTAAATCGCACACGGCGCCGGCACCGGCCGCGGTGCGTCCCCACAATACCACCCCTGCAAATCGGGCTCGGGACGCCCTTCCACAATCTCCATCTCCAGCCCCTCCAGCAACGCCGGCACCAGCGCCATATTGGCCTCTCCGTCGGTGCTTGTGCGCACGCTCTTGGCTTGATCATCCACCACCGTTGCCGCCGGGACAAAGTGAAAAAGCTGCTCGTAGGTGTGCGTCCCACTACCGCTAAAACGATCCGTTACAATCCAGTACGCACAATCGCCTTCCCTTCTCCCCTTAACAAAAACAATGCTGCGGTGATGTCGCACCGATCGATCGATTTCCCCTTCCCACGGCTCGGCATTGTACACCGACACCATCGGCTCGGTGTAGTGCCCGGTCCCATACCCTTCCTCGTACGCCCCTTCCAGATAGTCGCACACTGCCGTACTCCACCAGACATTTTCCAGCGCTTTGTCCGTGATATACGGCCCGGTCACCAGCCGCATTTGACTCAGCCCATCGACCATGGCGCTATTGTGCCCTACAGTGTGGCCCAAAAAGCGATACCAGGGCAATTCGTGCGCCTCGCGCGAGTAACTGTGGACGCCCAAATCTTCGATTATGGACCGCCCGTATGCCGCCACTTCAATCGCCAGTTTGCCTTCGTGGGCGTGCAACACCCCCAACTCCCCCACGTCAAAAAACAAATAATTGGCCTCCCTACCCCAATCGGAGCGCATGACGCCCACCCCGCCGTAGGGAAAATACGCCGAACACTTCGACGGCCTCTCGCCGCGCGCCCCGCCACTAGCGATGTATAACAAATCCGCTCGTTGCTCGGGCTCGGCCACCGACAGCACATAGGGCAGCGGCCGGCCGCGCTGCCCGTCTCCCGTCCACACGCACTTGCCGTCCGGTTTGGAAATGTAGGCGAGAAATTCGGCGCGCTTGAGCACCAGCTCCTGCAAATATTCGGGCACCGGCCAGCCGTTGTCGCGCGCCAGGCGCAACCCCGTAGTGCCGTTGGTCGAAGCCCCCACCGTATAGCCGTACGAATTCTCCTTGGAAGAACCGTCCGGATACGTCGCCACATCGCCAAAGTACTGGCTCACCTGCTCCAGCCCGCGGCTGCGCCAGAATTCAGAGCGCTTGCACTCGTGCATGCCCACCCCCAACCACAGCAATCCCAGGCCGTTGTAAAGCAATTGATTGCCCTGCGCCTCCTCCACCGCCTCCATCGAAACAGCGCACCCATCGACCAGCCAGCCATACATGGCGCAAAACTCATTGGCATCGAGATTCTCCCAGGACAGGATAAACGGCAAAATCTGCAAATAGTGCAGCGTCAACTGCATATCCGGAATCCACATCCAATCGCTGCGCTGATCCACGTAGCGCACGTAGTGGGTGGCGATCTTCAGCACCTTGGCGATATACCTCTCGTCGCCCGTCAACCAATAGGCTTGCACCAGCGCCCGCTGGTGGTACTGGTAGGGCAAACTCAAGGTCCAGCGCCGGCCCGTGCCCTCCACCGGCGGCACGTGCTCCCATTTCCAATCCGGCCCCAAATCCTGCACCCCATCCTCGGGCGAGGCGGGCATGTACACTCTGTTTTCCAAAAGCAGATCGGCAATATCGATCACCGTGTAATCCGAAGGTTTGATCCCCTGCGTGCGCATGTGGGTATATCCCTTCTCGCGGCTGATCAGCGGCCGCACCTTGTCGCGATCTCGCCAGGTGATGATCTCGGGATGTTCGGTAAAGAAATCGTACATCGACGTGTTCTGAGCAAAGTCATCCGACCCGCCCAAATTCCAGTAGAGCCTGGGCTGCTGCCGCGCCCGATGATACGCCAGAAAGGCCGCCTCGGCCGCCCCCCTATCTCCCCCCTCAACCGCCGCCTTCACCCCCTCCAACCCCGGATAGTCCAACTCCAAGATCTCAAATAACCGACCTGTATCGTGATTTACTTCATCCCTTATCGACGACATACATTCCTCTTATTCCATTAAGACATAAGACAAGCGCTGTTAATGAGCCATATGTCCACTGGCGCCCCTCTCACATAAACGTAATAAAATTCCCCGACTCCCCCGCCACCCAATCCACCACCAACCAAAACCCCGCAATACAAGCCTCCCCCAAAATCAACCCGAGAAAAAACGGTTTACACGCCGTAATAGCCTTGCCGCCACCGTATTTCAAAATGGTCAATTTTATCAACCAGGCCACCATCACCGAAAACCAGATCTGACTCGTCAACCACCCCACGCCAATTATAAATCCAATCGGATGCAGCGGCCACCAGTGCAACCGATATTGCGCCAGCACCAGCAACCCCTCCACCGCCGCCCCAATGCCGGTAAACACCCACCCCCGCACATTCATCTCCGTCGGATGCACAATGGGCCGCGCCATATCCGCAAACGTGCGCTGCGCCTGATGCCGCATAAAGAACGAGTGCATATTGATCCCCCCGTTCTCGTAGCACACCGTTAAAATGATAAACGTCGCCCCGGCCAAACTGCACAAAAGCGCAATGACCATGCCCCAGAACAGCCGCCCCTTGGGCCCCCGCACCGTCTCCGCCAGCTTTAAGCCATTGGCACAGGCAATCATCGGAAAAACCCGCATCTCCGACTGCCACACATAAGTCAAAGCCAGCGCCACCAACCCCTTAGCCCCGATAATCGACGACCCCACGCCCGAAATGACAAAGAACGCCGCCACCATCGGCGAGCGCGCCGTGGCCACCCCAGCGGCGGCCACCACCCGCGTCACCATGACGTAGAAAATCAGGCACGTCACCAGAAAGAGCGGCAAGATAAACAGCGGGATGCCCGAGGCCCACAGCCACGCCCCCACAAAAAGGAAACTGCCCAGAAAACCAAATACTGCCACCCGATAAGACAGCAATTCTTCGCTGTCGTCCACCGACTCGTCGCCGCGCCAGGCCTTGCGCACCACCGCGCGCAAATGGTGCCGCGCCAGCCACATGATATACCCTACAAAGGCCAGGCAGGCCCCCATAGACTGGTGCGTCAAATCCGCCATCTGGGAATACGAGTACAGACTCAATTGCTCGGTGCTGGCGATCCCCAGGGTCTTGAAGAATCCCTCTTGAACCTTGCTCAGCACGTAAAACACCCAGATGCTGGCCGAAATATCCAGGTTTACCAGATAGAAGAAACCCACCCAGGCAAACTGCAAGCTCATGGGCAAACGAACCCGATTTTCAAACATCATCAGATTGCCAAACGAACGGTCGAACTGCGGCACGCTCGGCATATAGTGGTTGAGCCCGTTCAAACCCAGCAAGAGGGCCGGCACCGCAAAACCGACCCACATCAACCTGTTTTTGAAAAACGGCCGCACGTGTCCCAGCGGCCCCTTGCCCCCGTCGATGATCTGCAGCGGCAATTCCACCATGGGATAGGCCAGCCGCTCGTGCGTCGACCACTGGCGGTGCAAAACGGAACTCATGCAAAACATCATAAAACTCAGCGCCAGAAAAAACACGTACCACGAAGACAGCGGCTCGACCCAGGCGCTCCAGGGAATCGCCTCGCCCGGTTGCAATCCCTCATGTAAATCGACCATCACCTTGACTTCCTGGGGCGCCAGCCAGGACTCGACGTGGGGAAAAAAGATCTCTGCCCATTTATTCTCGGGCGTGGCGTAGTAGTAGAGCCCGCTGATCACCGGGATCAAATACCCCACAAACGCCTGGTTGGGCACGGCGATGGCAATCAACAACATGGCGTAAACCAACACCAGATCCGCCCGGCTCAAAGCAAAGCGCCGGCGAATCATACTCAGCGCCGTATTGACGAAGAAGGCGAGAATGAAGAACAAAAAGATCGCCCCCGGCGAAGAGCTGTTGATCGCCATCCACGAGCCCTGCAACACGACAATCGAATACGGCGCGCCAATGCCAATGCACAACGCCCCAATGGCGCCGACCAACACCCCCTTCCAGGTGAAAGGGGATGCCCTCGGCCCGGCCTCCGCCGCATCCTCAGTCTCGGCTACTTCCACTACTTCCGACACAGGCGCCTCGAGCTCCTGCGCCGCCGTCTCCCGGTGCCGCTCGCGCTCGACGTCCGCCAGTGTGTGCCAGATGAGTATCTGCTTGCGCAGGCGATTCATGAAGAGCTGGTTGAGGCGCTGCCAGTTAAGCCGCTCGCCGCTGCGCCGCTGCAACTGCACCTCAATACTGTAGGACCCCTGCGTCTCTGTAGTTTCAAAAACCAGCCGCACATCCTGGCTGACCCCCAGGTCAAAGGGAGGCAACCACACCTGCAACGCCACTACATGCCGCCCCTCTTCCTGCAGCAGGCGCACCCGGTCGGCGGTCATTTCGCCGCTGCTCCCCTGACTAAAAGTATTGAAATAGTTGAAGAGGAAACCGCACATGCCCACCACCTCGCCCTGACTCACCCTAAAGGGAAAACTGAAGCGCCAATCATCCCCTTGCGGCGGCGGCGGCCGCCAGCGCCGCAGTTGCGCATCGGTCACCGCCGTGCGCGCCGCTATGCGCGCCGGGTATATGGTCGAAATCAACACCACCATCATCACCATCAAGGCCGACACCACCGCGGCCATGGACGAATAATTCAAGTTGACGCCCTCCAACAGATCCAGAGCGATCAACATCTTGCCCAGCCCCTGGCCGCACAAATAACCCAGCGTCACACCCAGCACCGCATAAACACAGGCCTCGGCAAAGAAAAGCAGAGATATGTGCATGGGCGCCAAACCCACCGAAGAGTAGATGCCAATCTCGCGCAGGCGCTCGTAGACGGCGCCCAGCATGGCGTTGAGTACGATCAAGGCGGCGATGAGCGCCGGCACGAACAGGGAACCTATGCCCTCTATCGAAGTCAACCCCATGGAACTAAACGCGTAGACCTGAACGCTGTCGTCGGCCTCGCGCAACCCGGCGAAAAGCGTTGCGGCCACCCGCAGCAAAAATTCCTCTATCAACGTCTGACCGTCGACGTCGGCGTTAAAACGCACCGCCACGGCGCTGGTGGTACCGCCGATTTCTTCGAGCACCTGGTAGGGCACAATCAACACATTCTCGGGCTCGATGTGTACCACGGACTGCGCCTCACTCGCCGCCTGGTCCGTAGCGGCGCTTTGCATCGCCGCTGCGGGACCGGCCCCCTGAAACGCCGACATCTGAAAATCCACCGGCATCAGCGTCTCGTCGTCCAGGTCGCGGATCTTCCCCGCCGCCTCGGCATCGACCAGGCCGCAGACCAACAATTCGCGCCCCGACACCCGCACTTTGGCCCGCCCTATGTCCGCTTCTTCCAGCCCCAACTCCGCCGCCATGCGCTGGGGCAGCAGACACGACAATTCGTCAGCGCGCTCGAAAAAACGCCCTTGACGCACTACCTGGTCAAAACCGCTAATTGCTTTTTCCTGGGGCGCCAGCCCCAACAAGCCCAGAGCCCGCGCACTGTGCTCACCCCGCTGCACCACTACATAGCTCTTCTCATCGCGCGCCGCGTCCACATGCCAATTGCGCGGACTGACAACGGCCACCGGCCCAAAGTGGGAACGCACGTAATCCAGCGTATTGGGCGGCAGCGGACTCCACCCCCAATTGCGCAAGAGCACGCCCTCGTACGGTCCGGCGCGGTCCTGCGCGTAACTCACAAAGCGAATCTGTTGCTCAAAGGAGGTAAAAGACAGCAGCGTAAAGGTCAGCAACACCAACGTCAGCAGCGTCAACGAGGTACGCAGACGCCGACGCCGCATATTGGAAATGCCCAGCATAAACGAAGTGTAGGCGGCGCTCAGCCTGCTGATGTCTGCTTCGTGCACCGCCGCCAGGCGGTTGCGGTAGGCGCGCACATAGCGGCTGCAATGACCGCTGAGCATGAACAACACAAACAGGGCCAGCGCCATAATGGCAAACGCCAGCAATATCACCAGCGGCTGGGCGATGGCAAAAGCGGGGTGCACCTGCGAAATTAAAATCCAGATGCACAGCAACAACAAACCAAAAAGTGCCAACTGGCGCCGCACATCGGCGGCGGCAAAGAGCAAGCGCTCGCCAAAAAAAGCCGCCGGTATCACCAGGGCCAGAAAAAACACCATGCCGTCGAGCACGTCGTTGAGCGTCGCCAGCACTTCCGGATAAGCCTGCGACTCCACCCCCAAAGCGGCGCGCACCTTGGCCACATAGCGCGTCCAATCTCTGTCCTGTGCCGCTTGTTCGGCGGCGGCCAGCAACTCGCCGCCGCGCTGGTGCAAACGCGCCAGGCGCTGGTTTTCAATAGCGTGCTTGCGCATGGTGCGCATGCGCGCTTCGTTGAGGTTCCACATATCGCGCGCCGCCTGCAAATCGGTGCGCTCCAGCGTATCTTCGACCAGCCAAAAGCCGCGTCCCATGGCCTGCTCTTCGCTGGCGTAGCCCTCGCTGTTGAGCAGCAGCATACGACCGCCGTCCAAAATAATTCGCAACCGCGCATCCCGCGTTTCTTCCTGCGGCCCAAAGAGCACGCCAACGGCCGAGCGCGCGTCGGGCGCCAGTGCGTAACCGTAGTGCTCGGGGTCGCCGCCGCGCCCGTCGACGATCTTAAATTTGCGCAGCACCCCCAAAAATCGCGGGTCGACCAGACTGTAAAACGGCCGACTCGCCGCCGGAAAAAGCACCAGCGTTTTCTCGTGAGTTTTCCAGCGAATATCAACTCCCAGAGAACCGTTTTGCACCGGCTTGCCGTGAAAACCTTCGGCGCGCTTGCCCAGGTCGGGCGCGTATATCACGGCCCCGGTCTCTTCGTCCAGCAGATAAGCCGTTATCAAATGCCCCCCCAAAGGCAGGGCAGCTGCCGCCACTTCGCCGCGCGCATCGGCCAGATAAAAACGCCTGCCCCGCACCCCTTTGTGCGCCGGACTCACCTCGTTGAGCAAATTGACAAAACCACCTTCGTCAATGGCTACCACGGCCCCCCGCACCGGCCGGTCGGGCGAATGGCTGCGCCGCGGCAGGGTGCCCACTTTCACCTTCAAATCGCGCAACTCGTCCTTTAACGCCTTGTCCAGCTCCGCCTTGCCCTCCAGTAATTGCCCGTCGTTGCAGGCCAGCGCGATAACTCGCTTGAGCAACTCGACCTGGCG
>CAXGRO010000067.1:0-14275 GCA_964012055.1 uncultured bacterium | reverse complement strand
TCCACACGCCTACGGCGCTTTGGGGCACGGCCGTTTGGCCAACGCGCTGCGGGAGCCGCGCGCCAGTCACATCTATTTTATCGTGCGCGACGACGAGGGTGGCTCCGACGTTCTATTTCAAACCGCGGATACCACCTGGCAGGCCTACAACCGCTACGGCGGCCACTGCACCTACGGCCACTACAACCCGGACTACCCGCGCATCCACGGAGGACCGCCGCGCGCTTATAAGGTGAGCTACAACCGCCCCTTTGAGACCCGCCACTACCGTTCTGTCAATATGCTCTTTACCGCCGAATATCCCTTTGTGCGCTGGCTGGAGGCCAACGGCTACGACGTCAGCTACACCACCGGCGTCGACAGCCACCGGCGCGGCGAAGAGATCCTCAAGCACCGCCTGTTTTTATCGGTGGGTCACGACGAGTACTGGTCACTGGAACAAAGGCGGCACGTGGAAGCGGCGCGCGAGGCGGGCGTGCACCTGGCGTTTTTCAGCGGTAACGAAGTGTTTTGGAAAACCCGCTGGGAGCCCAGTATCGACGATTCCAAAGACCCCCATAGGACTCTGGTCACCTATAAAGAAACGCACGACGACGCCAAGATCGACCCGGCAGTCGACGTGTGGACCGGCACGTGGCGCGATGCGCGTCCTTTTAACCCGGAGGGGCCGCAACCGGAGAACGCGCTGACCGGTACCATTTTCACAGTGAACGGCTGGCGCAACGACCCGCTCATTGTACCGGCCGAGTACGCCGGTTTGCGGTTTTGGCGCAACACCCAAGTGGCCGAACTAGAGCCGGGCGAAAGGGCCGTCTTGCTCAAGGGGCTACTGGGCCACGAGTGGGACGAGGACCTGGATAATGGTTTTCGTCCGCCCGGCCTGTTTCGCCTGTCGGAGACGACCATCGACAACGTGCCCTACATCCAGGACCACGGCACGGTGTACGACTCGGGCACGGCAACGCACCACCTGACGCTCTACCGCCACAAAAACGGCGCCCTGGTTTTTGGCGCCGGTACGGTGCAATGGGGCTGGGGTTTGGACGCGCACCACGATACCGAAACCGGGGTGCCGCCGGAGCGCGCCAATACTTCTTCGACCCGGGTAGGCGTAGATCTGCACGGGCCAGACAGGAACATTCAACAAGCGACCGTCAATTTATTTGCCGACATGGGGTTGCAGCCGGCGACGCTGCAAGAAGATCTGATCTTGGCTAGTGCCTCCACCGATGAGGAGCCTCCTACTTCGACAATTCAGGTGCCCGAGTCGGGCGCCAGGTTGTCGAGCGGCACGCTGACGATCAGCGGCAGCGCCCAAGATGCGGGCGGCGGTCAGGTTGCCGGGGTGGAGGTTTCAACCGACGGGGGGGAAACCTGGCACCCGGCGAGCGGGCGCGAGAACTGGAGCTATGCGTGGTCGCCAGCAGATGTCGGAAATTATACAATTTTGAGCCGGGCCGTCGACGACAGCGGCAATTTGGAGCGGCCGGATTCGGGAGTGAGCGTTGCGATCAGCTGAGCATACTATGCGGGAATTGCCCGAGGTTGTCGATGTCATGCGCGTCCCGGCCGAAGGCGATCCCCTGCAGGCGGTGGTGGCGGTTGATCACCAGACCCCCGGTAGCGACGAGGCGTGCGATATACTCGTGGTGGGTGGCGGCATGGGTGGCGTTGCCGCCGCGTGGGCGGCGGCGCAGCGCAGGCACCGGGTTTGCCTGCTGGAGGAGACCGATTGGCTCGGCGGGCAGATGACCAGCCAGGGTGTTGCGGCGCTCGACGAACACCCCTATATAGAGATGTTTGGCGGCACGCGGTCCTATTACCAACTGTGCGAAACCATTCGCGCGCATTATAGAAACCTGATCGATTCGCCGCAAGGGAAAGACCCCTTAAACCCGGGCCGTTGCTGGGTGAGTCGCTTGGCTTTTGAACCGCGCGTTGCGGTGGTAGCCATCAGCGAGTTGCTGGCCCCTCAGCTGGAGGCGGGACAGTTGAAAATATATCTGCGCACTCGAGCGGTTGGGGCGCAGACGGAGGGGGATCGCGTCGTCGGCATCAAGGCGGTCAACCTCGATGACGGCAGCGCCGTGCAGTTTGCCTTTCAATACGTATTGGACGCCACAGAACTGGGCGATTTGCTGCCGCTGACGGGCGCGGAGTATGTGGTGGGCGCCGAGTCGGTGGCGCAGAGCGGCGAGCCGCACGCCCAGCCCGACGAAGCCAAGGCGCACTGCGTGCAGAGTTGCACCTACATCTTTGCGCTCGAACGTCGGCCCGCAGCCGAAAACCGGCGCCTTGCCGAGCAGAGCCGCTATGCGCACTACCGTCAGCGCCAGCCCTACAGTTTGCGCATTCACGTGCACGGCGGTGAGATCTACGGCGAGACGACCGGCTGGCTCGAATACCAGGTGTTCGAAACCATGCCGGGCACCAAAGGGCCGCTGTGGCAATACCGTCGGCTGGTTGAGGCTGCACAGTTCCCTGCTCACTACGAACACGATCTGACCATGTTCAACTGGCCGGGCAACGACTACCGCGACGTGCCGCTGGTGGATCAGCCGCCGGAGATTTTGGCGGCGGCGCTGCAGGACGCCAAGCGGGTGAGTTTGGGTTTTGCCTATTGGTTGCAGACCGACGCGCCGAACCCGCACGGGGGGCCGGGTTTTGCAAATCTTTTGCTGCGGGCGGATATTATGGGCAGCGACGACGGCCTGAGCAAGTATCCCTATATCCGCGAGTGCCGCCGCATCAAAGCCCTCAAGACGATTCTTGAGCAAGAAGTTGCCGTCGCCCACCAGCCCGGCCCGCGCGCCGCCCATTTTGACGACTCGGTGGGGGTGGGATGGTATCCGATTGACATCCATCAAGTGAGCCAGGATGAGGTGGGCACCAGCACGCGGACCAAACCGTTTCAAATTCCCCTGGGCGCCTTGATCCCGATGCGCGTCGAGAACTTGATTGCGGCCAATAAGAACATCGGCACCACGCACATCACCAATGGCTGTTACCGGCTACATCCGGTCGAATGGAATATCGGCGAGGCGGCGGGTCTGCTGGCCGCCTTTGCCATTGAACAGGCCCAGACGCCTAAAACAATCCACCAGGACAAAACGCTGTTGCGCGCCTTACAAAAAGAGGTGGTGGCCGCAGGTATACCACTTTGCTGGCTGATTGACGTACCGGTTTGGAGCGCCGATTTTGCGGCGGTGCAGCGCTTGGTGATGGCCGCTGGCTACGCCGGCGGCGACGACCGTTTGGAGTTTGCTCCCGACGAGCCGGTTGCGGCCGCAGATCGAGCGCTGTGGCTCGCCGGGGTGGAGGGGGTAGACGGCGCTGCGCTTGGCGGTGATGAGCCCCTCAGTCATGCGGCGTTTGCGCGGGCGGTGTTGGAAGCGGGTTTAGTTTGAGTGCCGGTGTTGAATAAGAGGAACTAACTGACGCTATAAAATCCAGACGTACAACAGGACATAAATAACAACTATCTAAAGAGGAGAAGGCAGAAGAAGTCATGCTGATGGACACATTAAACGCCCCCCCGAGCGCAGGAGCCGTCGTATTGTTCGACGGACAATCTTTAGACAATTGGACGAACATGGAAGGCAGCCAGGCCGAGTGGCTGGTGGAGGAAGCGGCCATACAAGTGGCGCCCGGTACGGGAGATATTTGTACGAAGGAGTTGTTTGAAGACCACTATCTCCACCTGGAGTTTAAACTCTCCGACATGCCCGAGGTGAGCGGGCAGCAAAAGGCGAATAGCGGAGTGTTTTTGCAGGGCCGCTATGAGATACAGGTGCTCGACAGCTCGGGCTTGGAGGTGCCCGGATTAGGCGACTGCGGTGCCATTTACAATCAATACGCGCCTTTGACCAATGCCTGTAAGGCAGCGCTGGAATGGCAGACGTACGATGTGATCTTTCGCGCCCCTCGCTGCGAAGGGGCGGTCGTAAAGGAGAAAGCGCGCGTTAGCGTTTTGCACAACGGCGTGGTGATACAGAACAATATAGAATTGCCTGGCGTGACGGGCGCCCCGACGGACAACAACGTACAGTTACCGGGCCATTTGCGCCTGCAAGACCACGGAAATATCATCTGGTACAGGAATATCTGGGCCGTGCGTTTGGCGCGGGAGGGTTCGTCGAATTATCATCCGGCATAAGAGGAAAATGTAAATTATACGTGTTGTCGACTTTACTGGAGCCAAAGACAATTTCAAATCTATTTTAGATCAAGTCGTAAATGATGCAGACTATACTGTAATCACTCGCAGTGACTCGGAAGATATGGTTGTCATGTCTTTGGGAACCTTCAACAGCTTTATGGAAACTTTTCATCTACTTAGATCACCCGCCAACGCTGCTTATTTGGCAAAATCCACCGACCAATATAAAAGTGGAGATGTTCGACTAAGAGAATTAATAGATGAGTAGGAAATTAGTTTGGATGGATGGTGGATAATTTATAGATCAACAAGGAAGGTAAAAGATGACTAACTCGCCAGTACCCAAGTTGACGGTTAAGGGCAATGCGTACGAACGAGGATATCAGCACGGCGCGCAGGCCCGGCAACAGGTCCGCGCAGGCGTGGACTTTTACACCCGCATGTGGGAAGAGAACATCGGCAGGAGCCGAGCTGACCTGCTGGCGCTGGCGGGTGAATTCGGTCCCGTGGTGGGGGACTTTGACGCCGCGATTCTCGAAGAAATAGAGGGCGTTGCCGCCGGTGCCGATTTGCAGGTTGAAGAGGTCTTGCTGGTCAACGCCCGCTACGAGTTGATGCTGGCGGCGCTGTTTAAGGAAGAGCAGGGGGACCGGCCGGGAGAGTGCACCTCGCTGGCGGCCGGCCCAGCGGCCACGGTCGACGGCCACACGCTTATCGCGCAGAACTGGGACTGGACTCTGGAGGCGCGCGGGCGCTCCATACTTTTAGAGATACAGCAGGAAGACCGGCCCGACATTCTCACCCACATAGAGGCGGGGTTTATGGGCCATAAGGGCATGAACACCGCGGGCTTGGGACTGTGCGCCAACGCCATGTCGTCGCAGCGCGACCGCTTTGACCCCGCCGTGCCGGTGTGGGTGCTGGCACGGACCGTGCTCAACTGCAACAGCCTGGACGAAGCGCGGGCCGAACTGGCGCGGGCCATGCGCGTGGCCTCCGTCAATTTTACGGTGGCGGCGCGTGGCGGCGAAGTGGCTGCCATTGAGGTGAGCCCGGTCGACGTGCGCACCGTGCCCGCCACCGACGATCGCGTTTCGCACGCCAACGTTTTTGCCGATTTGAGCGCGGAGCGCGGTTTGGAAGATCGCCTGGCAGTTCTCTATCCCCAGTTTTGCGAGCGCGCTCGCCACGCTGCGGAGTTGGCGGGCGCGGGCGAGGTGAGTGTGGAGCGGCTGAAAGAGGTGCTCAGCGACCACGGCAATCGCCCCGAATCGATCTGTCGGCACCACAAGGACCAACCCGACGACGCGCCCGCCGCGGTGGTTTTGCACACCATTGCTTCTGTAGTTATGGACTTGGACGAGGGGGTACTGCATATCGCCGAGGGGCCGCCGTGTGAGACCCAGTTCACCGAGCATCGGCTGGCGCGAGCGGAGCACGTGGGGGCGTGAGTTGAGAAGGCTGCACCTTTGTGCCGTTCAAAGGACGCCAACCCCAATTGCTCCCCCCAGGAGCAATACAAAGCGCCGGCCATGTTGAGGGACGCGGATCTTTATTCGTTTCGTTTCGCCGAGTCTGAATCAGACGCAGGCCAAGCCGCGTCGGCGATTTAAAGCACGCGTTCTAAAATGGCAAAACGATCCCCTGGTAAGCGCCGTTCCAAGTCCAACGAAAATACTTCGACTCTGTGGGCGGCTGCCGCTTTGCCGGGGCTCGAAGACTTGTTGAGGCAAGAGATCGGCAAGCGGTTTAAGGGCCGGGTTTCGTTTGTGGCGCACACCAAGGAGGGCGAGTGCCATTTCTTTTTTAAAGGCCATCCAAACGCGTTATTGTCCCTGCGGTTGTGCCAGGCGCTGTACCGGCGCCGAGATTTTGCGGTGGGCCGGCCCAAAACGCTGCTCTCCCCAGAGCATCTGGCGACGCTGGTGCGCGACATTACATCCGCCATGGTAATTACCCCCGCAGATCAATTCGCGGGATTGCGCCTGGATGCGGCCGGGGCAAACTCGCCCACCATGCGGCGGCTGGGCGCGCAGCTTGCAGAGCAACTCGGCCTGCCCTTTCGCAACGACACGGGCGATTTGGTAATTGCGTTGCGGCCCGGCGAGATGGGGTGGGAGGTGTTGTACAGGATAGGTAATCGTCCATTGGGGACCCGAACCTGGCGCAAAGTCAACTACCGCGGCAGCCTCAATGCCACCGTTGCCGCCGCCCTGGTGGAGTTGTCCTCGCCGTCGCCCCGCGACGCGTTTCTCAATTTGATGTGCGGCAGCGGCACGATCATGATCGAACGGCTCACGCGGTGCAAGGCGAGGTCCGTGGTGGGCGTTGACACTTCTGCTGTGGCGTTGGATGCAGCACAGCAGAACTGCGCGGCGGTCGGCTTGAACGGGCAGGTTTTGCTGGTTGAGGGAGACGCCCGGCGCTTGCCGTTTGAGGATGGACGTTTTGACAAACTGTGCGCCGATTTGCCGTGGGGGGAGAGCATCGGGACGCACGCCTCAAATATATCGCTCTACAAAGAGGTGTTCGAAGAAGCGCACCGGCTGTGCCGGCCGGGCGGCAAGCTGGTCGTTCTGACGCAAGACCGGCGGGCTCTCAAGGCGCTGACAAGTGAAGTTGAGAACAGGTGGCAGCTGGTGGAAGAGCGCCGTTTTGTGCAGCGGGGGTTTCATCCTCAATGCCGAGTTTACAAAAAAATAAAGTAAGTACATAGGAGTAGAAATCCCGACTCCGTCTCGGTTATCTCGGCTGATATTTTTTTAAATAGGGCAGATTCGCAATAACGATAAACAATATAAAGAAAAATAATTGGAGAGATATGCCATCGTTTCGCGGCGCGTCAGGCGGATTTTCGGTTCGGCTTGCAGTGAGATTCACTCTCCTTTAACTTATTAAATCTCAATTTGATAGCTCCTCTTTGATACTGCGTTGACATGAGTTTTGTAGTTTCTCTAATAGTCACTCTGATATCCGGTCTCTACACCTCGCTGTGGGGTGCCTTTAAGGATTGTCCCTACGAGGGTTTCAAACCTAAAACCTTTCCGCGCAGCATCTATTTTCACATAGCCATCTTTCTACCGCTCTACTTTGTGCCGCACTTCCGCGACAATTTCCAATATCTGGGGTTGGTGCAGATCTTCTATTTGATCATGGGGTTGGAACGCTTTCTGGCCGAGATCTACAAGGGGTTCTTTCGCACCGAAGATCAGGAAAAGTATTTTGTCCCTTCGCGCATTACCTTCTTCGGCCGCCACGTCGACAGCGACCTGGCGCGCTACGCGGTTGGCAGTGTGATCGTCGCCATTGTTTTTGCCTTTTTACTGATTGAGATCAGGATAGAAAGTTTTTTGGATTTTTTGATTACGGCCTATTGCACCGGCCTCATCGTCTCGCTGGGCGGGGCTTATAAAGACGCGCCGTTTGAGGGTTTTAAATGGCTCAAATTTCAGCGCTCCGCCCTGGTGCTGGCGGTGTTGTCGCCGCTCTTTTATTACCTCAACCGCCCCGAATACCCCGTGCCGCTGGGGTTTCTCATCTACATGAACGGCGGGCTGGAGCGCTTTGCCGTGGAATATTACAAGACCTACATCCAGCGCAATATGTCGGGCAAGTTTCGCCCCGACTTGGAGCGCATTCAAGAACAAATCGACACGCGCGAAAGATTTCACTACATGGCGCTGGTGATCATCGCCGGCTTGGTGGCCCTTTGCATTTATGAAGTCCGCTCCCTATGACGCCGTTGTAATTGGCTCGGGATTTGGCGGTGCCGCCGCCGCCCACAGCCTGGCCGCCGCCGGCCGCAAAACCCTGGTGCTGGAGCGCGGCGATTGGGCCCGGCGCGACGACCTCGACTGGAACCAGCGCGAAATCCTGCTCAAGTTGCGCTACCGCAGCGACGCTCCCGTTCTGGTCAAGCAGTACGGTGACCGCAAATACAAGCCGTTTTATCCCAACGCCACGGTGGGCGGCATGTCGGTGTTTTACGGCGGCGCCTCGCTGCGCTTGCGGCCGGCAGATTTTGCCCGCTGGCCTCTGAGTTACGACGACGTAGAACCCTATTACAACAAGAGCGAGCAGTTGTTGGGGGTGCACGGCGTGGCGGGGGAGGATCCCTGCGAGCCGCCGCGCTCGCAGGACTACCCGTTTGGCCCCATTCAATTTTCGGCGCCGGCGCAGCGCCTGTGGGACGGGGCGCAGAAAGTAGGCTATCGCCCCTTTAGGATTCCCCTGGCCATCAATTTTAGCAATGCCGACCGTCCCCTGTGCATCCGCTGCATCACCTGCGACGGCTTTCCCTGCAAAATCGAAGCCAAGAACGACCTGTCTGCCACCCTGCTCAAAGAGGGACAGGAAAACGGTTTGGACATCATGCCGGGCATTGTGGTAAAAAAATTGGTGGAGCGCAACGGCTGCATTGTTACCGCCGAGTGCGTCGACAAGAACAGCGGTCGCTCGTTTACTGTGGAAGGCAGCCTATTCGTCGTCGCCGCCGGCGCCCTGCACAGCCCGGCTTTATTGCTGCGCTCGGGACTGGATAATTCCTGCGTCGGCCGCTATTTGATGCGTCACTGCAACGCCGTGGTCAGCGTTATTTTCCCCTGCCGCACCAACCCCGGCCAGGTTTTCCACAAGCAGCTTTGCTTCAGCGATTTCTACGAGGACATGCGCCAGGAATTGGGCACCGCCGTCGGCGTGATTCAGGATATTTACACGCCCGCCCCCGAAGTCATTCGCCACCACGCGCCTTGGGGTTTTAAACGCCTGGCCGGTATGCTTTCGGGCTGTATGCAGAACTTGTTGTGCATTGCCGAGGACGACCCCCAGTACGACAACCGCGTTGAACTGGCCGACGAGCGGGACGCCTTTGGTTTGCCGCTGACCCAGGTCACGCATGCCTATAGCGCCGCCGATTACCGCCGTTTAGACCACCTCAAAAAGAGGGCGCGACGTGTGTTGCGCGCCGCTGGGGGCTTGATTCCCTGTACGTATCGCATAGATTCCTTTTCGCACGCGGTGGGCTCGGTGCGCTGCGGCGGCGATCCGCAGACAAGCGCCTTGGACCCCGAGTGCCGTTTTTGGGGCGTCGACAATCTCTATGTGCTCGACGGCAGCGCCCTGCCGACGTCGGGCGGGGTCAACCCCAGCCTTACTATTGCCGCCAACGCCTTTCGCGTTGCCGACCGCATCATCGCCCGGGGAGGATGACATGCACAGCGTCTGTTTGGTGGGCTGCGGCAATATCGCCCGACTGCACGCCAAAAACTTAAAGCCGCTGGCCCAGCTCTACTTCCACAGCCGCACCCCGGCCAGCGCCGAACGCCTGCAGCAAGAGTGCGGTGGCCAGGGCGTTATAGCCAATTTTGACGAGGTACTGGGACGCGACGATATCGACGCGCTGTTGATTTCCTCACCCCCCGAACACCACACCGAGCAAATTGTGCGCTCTTTGCAAGCCGGCAAATGCGTATTGGTGGAAAAACCCATGTGCGCCACGCCGGCCGAAGTGGCGCAATTGCAAGAGGCTGTACAGGCGTATCCCGATTGTTTTTTGATGGTGGCGGAGAACTATTATTACAAACCTTCTCTGGCTTTGATAAAGGACCTGATCGACCAGGGGTACATTGGCGAGTTGCAAACGGCTGCCGTACAAAAACACACCGCTCAGGAACCCGGCGATTGGCGCAGCGCCTACGGCACTTTACTGGAAGGCGGCATTCACTTTGTCGCTTTGATTTCCGCTATCTTTGACGCGGCGCCCATTCAGGTTGCCGCCGAATTCCCCGGTCACCAGCGCGGCCAGAGCGAGCGTCATTCGATTTTAAGGTTGGACTACGAGAGCGGCGCCAGTGCCGAGTTGCGCTATTCGTGGGATACCCCCAGTTTGACCAAGGGCACTTTCCAGCATTCCCATATTTACGGCACCCAGGGGAAGATTACATTTGAGAGCAACGGCATATACGTGCGTTTGAAGTCGGCAAAAAAGAAGAAACTCTATTTTCCTCACCTAAAAGATTTGATGGGATATAAGGCTATGACCCGAGATTTTATTGACTGTATCGACGATCGTTCTCGTACGCCTTATTCGGATTTTGATAAAGCTAAGCGCGATTTAAAGATTGTTTTTGATGCCTACGAAAATCTAGATTAGTCAACGAAAGGCCAAGAAATGAGTGACGCTCCCGATAAAATCATCTATTCGATGATCAAGGTCCGCAAAGCTTACAATAAGAAAAATGTTATAGAAGACATCTCACTGTCGTATTTCTACGGCGCCAAAATCGGCGTTCTGGGTCTCAACGGCGCCGGTAAAAGTACTCTGCTGCGCATTATCGCCGGGGTCGAGACCGAATTTGAAGGAGAGACGATACTCTCCCCAGGCTTCAGCATCGGCTACCTGGAACAGGAGCCGCGCCTGGAGCCGGGCAAGACCGTGCGCCAGATCGTGCAGCAGGGCATGCAGGAGACGGTGGACTTGCTGGCCGAATACGACGAGATCAACAATAAGTTTGCCGAGCCCATGGACGACGACGAGATGAACGCCCTGCTCGAAAAGCAGGCCGACGTGCAGGAAAAGCTGGAGGCGCTCAACGCCTGGGACTTGGACAGCCGCCTCGACATGGCCATGGACGCGCTGCGCTGCCCGCCCGACGACACGGTGGTCGACGTGCTGTCGGGCGGCGAGGCGCGGCGCGTGGCCCTGTGCAGGCTTTTGCTGCAAAAGCCGGATATCCTGTTGCTTGACGAGCCCACCAACCACCTCGACGCCGAATCGGTGGCCTGGCTGGAGCAGCATTTGCAGCAGTACGAGGGCACGATTATCGCCGTGACCCACGATCGCTATTTTCTCGACAATGTGGCCGGCTGGATTTTGGAGCTCGATCGCGGCCGCGGCATTCCCTGGAAGGGCAATTACTCCTCGTGGCTGGAGCAGAAGCAGGATCGTTTGGCGCTCGAGGAAAAAGCCGAAACGCAGCGCCAGAAGACGCTGGAGCGCGAGTTGGAGTGGATCCGCATGACGCCGCGGGCCAAGCAGACCAAGAACCAGGCGCGCATCAACGCCTACGAAGATTTGCTGGGGCAGGAGGCGCGCGAGCGCGAGCGCGAATTGGAGATTTTCATTCCGCCGGGCCCGCGCCTGGGCAATGTGGTTATTGAGGCGGAGGGTTTGAGCAAGGTGTATGACGAGCGCATTATTTTTGAAAACATGGGTTTTTTATTGCCGCCGGGTGCTATTGTCGGCGTCATTGGTCCCAACGGCGCCGGCAAGACGACGCTGTTTAAGTTGATCACCGGGCAGGAGGAGGCGACGTTGGGTTCTATCAATCTGGGCGACACGGTGGAGTTGGCCTACGCCGATCAGACGCGCGATACGCTGGATGCCGACAAGACGGTGTGGGAGGAGATTTCGGGCGGCGAGGACGAGGTGGAGTTGGGCGATAGGCGGGTTAATTCGCGGGCCTACGTGGGGCGGTTTAATTTTGCCGGGGGGAACCAGCAGAAGAAGGTGGGCGAGTTGTCGGGGGGCGAGCGCAACCGGGTGCATTTGGCCAAGATGCTCAAGCAGGGGGCCAATGTGTTGTTGCTGGACGAGCCGACGAACGATTTGGATGTGAATACGATGCGGGCGCTGGAGGACGGGTTGGAGAATTTTGGTGGTTGTGCGGTGATTATTAGTCACGATCGCTGGTTTTTGGATAGGATTGCGACGCATATTTTGGCGTTTGAAGGGGATAGTCAGGTGGTTTGGTTTGAGGGAAATTATTCGGAGTATGAGGAGAAGAAGAAGGCGCGGTTGGGGGAGGGGGTTTTGCCGGAGCGGATTAAGTATAGACAGTTGACGCGGGATTGAGGGGGAAGGGCTGTGTTTTTTATAATAGCGACGACCCTCGTGGGATGGGGTGCAGCCTCGACGCTCATGACGCTCAATTCTTAGAATTGGCGGCCTTCGGCTCTCGCGGCCCATCTCTGGGCCGCTCCGATTCATTACCCCCTGCGCCGCAATCCTGCGGCTCCGGGGGTAATGAATCCGCTCTGAGGCTGCGCCCCATCCCACGAGGGTCGTCGCTGAGGTGTAATGATGGGCGTGAGTAGGTTGGTACCAGGTAACTACGGACTATTGCGTAAAGTACTAGAGTGTAACGGAGGTCAGGTAGGGACCGCCCCCTACCTGACCGTCCCCACCAGAACCAACTCTAGAACCTACTGCAACAATTCTCTATAAAAATGGGAGATCTACCATGAATCATTCCCCCCGGTTTCTAAAAATAGCCGAAGCCTCTAGAGCACAAGTGATCGAGACCGACATTCACCAGGTCAAGAAACGGATTGACCAGGGAGACAAATTTAACCTGATCGACGTGCGCGAAGAGAGCGAGTGGGCCGAAGGACATTTGCCGGGGGCACGGCATCTGGGCAAGGGCATCATTGAGCGGGACATTGAGATGACTATTCCAGACATAGATGCCGAAATCGTGCTCTACTGCGGCGGGGGGTATCGCTCGGCTATGGTGGCCGACAATTTGCAGAAAATGGGGTATACCAATGTGATCTCGATGGACGGGGGGTGGCGCGGGTGGACCGAGGCGGGGTATCCGGTGGTGCAGGGTTGAGATAACCCGGGTTTACAAGAAAATAAAACCTCATACAATACTGTGGACACTTTTTCGATTTTGAGCGGATTTTTGTAAGTTTGAAATTCGTAAGTGATTATTTATCAACAAGTTACAAATTTCAATATCTATTTTCCTAAGCCGTTATTTATCAATGGCTTACAAAAAGTGTCCACAGTATTGACAATAACCAGCAGTACAAAAAAATCCCCGCCAGAAGACTTGCAAAGCAGCAGCTTCTGGCGGGGATTGTAGTAAAAGAGGTAAGTGCGTTATTGCGCCGCCTGCACCGCCTGCACCGCCTGCGCTAAAGCGCGTTTGGCAAAAACCTTGGCCAGGTGTTTGCGGTAGTCCTCCCCGGCAAAGTTGTCGCTGAGGATCTCGGCGCTGTCGGCGGCATTGTCGCCGGCGGCGGCAATGGCGTCGTCGCCAGACTGGCCGTTGAGCGCGTTCTCGACGGCCTCGTCGCGGAAGGCGGCGTTGGCCACGCCGTTAAAGGCGAGGCGAACGTTGCTGCAAGAACCGCCGTCGACGCTGACCGAAACGGCGCAGCCCACCACCGCAAAGCGCGAGGCCGGGTGGGGGAATTTGAGGTAGGCGCTGCCGCTGCCCGAGCCCTGGGCCGGCAGCCGCACCTCGGTGATGATTTCGTCGGGCTGCAGACTGGTTAAGAAGAGGTCGACAAAGAAGTCGGCGGCGTCGATGGAGCGCTCGCCGTCGGCGCCTTTGACCTGAATGGTGGCGTCGGCGGCCAAGAGCGCGGCCGGATAGTCGGCGGCCGGGTCGGCGTGAGCAATGCTGCCGCCAATGGTGCCCACGTTGCGCACCTGCGGGTCGCCGATAACCGCGGCGGCCTGCGCCAAAACGGTGGCCTTGGACTGCACCAGGTCGGACGATTCGATCTGGTGGTGGGTGGTGGCGGCGCCGATGGCCAGGTGGTCGCCGTCCTCTTTGATGTAGTTGAGGTCGCCCAAGCCGCCGATGTCGATCAGGTGGCCGGGGGTGGAGAGGCGCAGCTTCATGGCGGGCAGCAGGCTGTGGCCGCCGGCCAAGAGCTTGGCGTCGTCGCCGTGTTCTTTTAACAGCCCCAGGGCCTCGTCTACGGAGGCGGGACGGTGGTAGTCGAAACTGGAAGGAATCATAGTGTATTTCTCCTGATTACCGGTCGTTTAGCTCGCGTCCTGGATGGCCTGCCAGACGCGCTGGGGCGTGGCCGGCATGTCGATGTCTTTGACGCCAAAAGGTTGCAGCGCGTCGATGATGGCGTTGATCACGGCCGGGGTGGCGCCGATGGTGCCGGCCTCGCCGGCGCCCTTGACGCCCAGCGGGTTGTGCGGACAGGGCGTCACTTCGCGGTCGAGTTCAAAGGACGGCACGTCGTCGGCCCGCGGTAGGGCGTAGTCCATGTAGGAGCCGGTGAGCAACTGGCCGTTGTCGTCGTAGATGCGGGTCTTTTCGTCCCAGCTGTACTGGTCCTTGGTGTCGTACTTGGTCTTGGTCATGG